>CANOLZ010000033.1 GCA_947567075.1 uncultured bacterium | reverse complement strand
CTTTCCATCTCTTCCTCTTTCTCATTATAAATACCTTTTACCTTGGTTTTTATATTCCTTCCGTCTGGCTTCATTATCTCGATGGTCTCGCCTACAGAGAATTTATTTCTCTGGGTAATTTTATACCTTCCCCTCTCATCTTTTCCCTCTATCATTCCCAAATAGGTGTACTCTGTCTTATAAGTATTGCTGTCGTAAATCTGGGTTGTCTCATCTGGCTTTCCATAGAAAAATCCTGTTGTAAACTGCCGGTATGTGCATTTTCCAATTTCCTCCTTATACCAGCTCATATTTTCCTCATATTGTTTTAAGGAGACCCCATAGTCATCTAATGCCTTTCTGTACGTCCTTGCCACTGTGGCCACATAGAGGGCTGTTTTCATCCTTCCCTCTACCTTCAAACTGTCAATGCCTGCCTCTATTATATCTGGAATATGCTCTATCATACATAAGTCTTTGGAATTAAAAATATAAGTTCCTCTTTCATTTTCATAGACAGGAAAGTATTCCCCCTGTCTTTTTTCTTCTACTACTGCATATTTCCATCTGCAAGGATGGGTACAAGCCCCCCTGTTTCCATCTCTTCCTGTAAAAAAGCTGCTTAACAGGCACCGTCCAGAATAGGCCATACACATAGCCCCATGGACAAAGGCTTCTATTTCCATATCCTCTGGTATTTTATTACGAATCTCCTGTATTTCCTTAAGGGACATTTCCCTTGCCGCCACTACCCGCCGCACTCCTAATTCATACCAGAATAAATATGTCTCATAATTTGTGTTATTTGCCTGAGTGCTTATATGTATGTCTATTTCTGGACATACCCTCTTAGCAATGGAAAACATACCTGGATCGGATATAATCAATGCATCTGGCTTTATTTCCTTTAATTCCTCGAAGTAAGAGGCAGCTCCTTTTAAATCCTCATTGTGGGCCAAAATATTTGCTGTAACATATACTTTTTTTCCTCGCTTATGGGCAAATGCAATGCCCTCTTTCATCTCTTCCATGGAAAAATTTTTTGCCTTTGCCCGAAGTCCAAACGCCTCCCCGCCAATGTAGACAGCGTCCCCTCCAAAGATGACAGCTGTTTTTAACACTTCTAAACTGCTTGCAGGTATTAATAGCTCAGGATTTTTCATCTTTTATTTTTACTCCTTTTATTTCATCTATCGCTTCACACAAAGAGCCACCCCGTCCCCTATAGGCAGTATTGTCGTCTGAAGCATTTCGTTATGGGTTAGCTCATATAAATATTCTCTCATTCTGGAATGAATGGTTCTGTTTCTCCTTGTCACTGCAAAGCGGGACTGTATCATGTCTCCTCCTTGGAGTACATTGTCAGATATTAGGAGACCTCCTGTCTTTAAAAGGCCCAATGCCCCTTCCAAAAAGCGGAGATACTGTCCTTTGGCAGCATCCATGAAAATAAAATCAAATTCACCTGTCAAACTTTTTAATATTTCTTCCCCATCTCCTTCTAGAAGGCATATTTGGCTTTCTTTACCTGCCCTTTTAAAGTTTTCTCTGGCAATGGGAATACGCTTCTCATATTTTTCAATGGTGGTGATATAGGCTTCTTTATCCCCGTATTCTAACATAAACAAGGTAGAAAAACCAATGGCAGTCCCTATTTCTAATATTTGCCTTGGTTTTGTAAGCTGAAGAAGAAACTTCAACAAATTTTGCATCTGTCTTCCAATAACAGGGACAAAGGTTTCTATAGCTTCTTTTTCAATCTCATTTAAAAACTGGGAATTTCCTATGTCCAAAGAACTTAAATATACAGCTGTTCTCTCATCTACCATTCTTTTGTCCTATTCCTCTTCCTCGCTTACTGACATGATTTTGATCATTTCATCTGCTGTCATGGACGTATTCAACGTATATACCCCTGACTTTATTTTTCTACTAGAGGAAGAAAGCTTTGCCTGTACGAAAAATAAATTTCCATCATGAATAAGCCCTTTTTTCTCTAATAGCTTTCCAACTGAAAGGACGTCGTCCCCATCTTCTATTGTAACTTCCACATCTCTTCCTGGCTTTGCTGCCATTGGTTCCTCGGAAAAAATGCGAAACCCAAAATCATAGGCTTTTAATCCTACATTATATATGGCTATCAATATAAGGATAGTGATAATCATTCTTATAAACGTTCCTGTCAGCGAAAGGGCTACCTTCTTGACGTTCATGTTTTATCCTCCTAAAGCCGCCTTAGAATTACTCAAAATCGATGTTTTCCATAATACTGTCGTAGATTCCTTGGATCATACGGCAAAATGCCAGCTCAGCCTCCAGAAAAGACGCTACCCTTACATCTTCTCTGAATTCTTCATATTCCTTATGGAAATGATCGATCTCCTCAAATAAATTTGCCGGATCTACTCGGTTTTGTAATTCAAAGTTTCTAAGGCGGTATTCATCCAACTGTACTTTCAGCTCCGGCCATTCCTTTATTTTTTCTTTCTGTTCCTGATAATTAAAATATTCCTCTGTATCTTTTATTTCCCTAATTAATTGTTCTGTCACACTCCTAACGCCGTCCACCTTCTCTTACACCTCCATAATAATGGGCAGTATCATTGGTCTCCTCTTTGTTTTCTTCCATAAGTAATCACCCAAGTTGTCCTTTACTGCACTTTTCATTTTCCCCCAGTCAGTAATGTCTTTATCCAATAATCGGCCAAGGGAGTCCTCAATCACCCGGGTAGCCTCTTCCATCAACTGATCGGACTCCCTGACATAAACAAATCCCCTGGAGACAATATCAGGCCCTGCCAAAATTTGACTGTTCCCCTTTTCCAGAGTAAGAACTACAATGAGTATTCCATCTTCGGCTAAATGCTGGCGGTCTCTTAAAACAATATTTCCTACGTCTCCCACACCTAAGCCGTCTACCAATATAGAACCAACCTGAACGCTTCCTGTCACTGCAGCGCCCTCTTTATCCAGTTCCAAAACATCCCCTGTTGAGATAATAAAAATATTTTCTTTTGGTATGCCTAAATCCATAGCCAGCTTTGAATGGGCTGTAAGATGACGGTATTCCCCATGAATTGGAATAGCAAACTTTGGCTTTACAAGGGAATAAATTAATTTAATCTCTTCCTGACATGCATGTCCAGAAACATGGGCATCCTGGAAAATAACATCTGCACCTTTGCGGTATAATTCATTAATGACTTTGGAAACCGCCTTCTCATTTCCAGGTATGGGATTTGAACTGAATATTACTGTATCTCCCTGGCCTACTGTCACCTTTCTATGAAGGTTAGCCGCCATCCTTGACAGAGCTGCCATTGACTCTCCCTGACTTCCTGTTGTAATAATCACCGTATCTTTATCAGGATAATTTTTCAGCTGGTCAATCTCAATCAATGTATTGTCCGGAATATTAATGTAGCCTAGTTCCATAGCCGTTTGGATAATATTCACCATACTTCTGCCTTCCACCACTACTTTTCTCTTGTATTTACAGGCCGAGTCTATAATCTGCTGGACTCTGTCTACGTTGGAGGCAAAGGTGGCAATAATAATCCTTGTATCCTTATGCTCAGCAAAAATATTATCAAAGGTTCTTCCTACGGTTTTTTCCGAATTGGTAAATCCTGGCCTCTCCGCATTGGTACTGTCGCACATAAGGGCCAAAACACCTTTTTTCCCTATTTCTGCAAATCTCTGCAAATCAATGACATCTCCAAAGACAGGTGTATAATCTACTTTAAAATCTCCTGTGTGGATAACGATACCTGCTGGGGAATAAATGGCAAGAGCAGACGCATCAGCAATACTGTGGTTTGTTTTAATAAATTCTATGCGAAAGCACCCTAAATTTATAGACTGGCCATGTTTCACAATTTTCCGCTTTACCTGTCTTAATAAATTATGTTCCGCCAACTTGTGATCAATAATTCCAACCGTCAGCTTTGTAGCATAAATAGGCACATTCACTTCCTTTAACACATAGGGCAGAGCTCCAATATGATCCTCATGTCCATGGGTAATGACAAATCCTTTTACTTTCTCAATATTTTCTTTCAAATACGTAACATCTGGAATAACTAAATCAATTCCAAGCATATCATCTTGTGGGAAGGACAACCCACAATCCACAACAATGATACTGTCCTCATATTCAAAAGCTGCTATATTCATTCCAATCTGATCCAATCCCCCCAAGGGAATAATTTTCAGCTTTGAATGATTTATTTTTTCTTTTTGTCTCAATCCTATACCTCCATTTTTCTATTTCTCAAAACAAATGTCATCTAACATCTGCTCAAAAATTTCTGCTATAATTTCTAGCTCCTTTTCATCTTCTACAATGACATAATCAGCCTCTTTGTCCTCTTCCTTGGACAGATCTTTTAAAATGAAGGCCTGAGCCCGCTCTTCTTCTGAATCTGTCACAAGAATATAGTTAAAACCGTTGAGCCTTGCCTGCTCCAACACAAAAAAATCCACGAATTCCTCCGTATCCCCTTGTGCAAATCTTATTTTTTCCATATACATTACCGTGCCTTTCTCTTTGCACTGTGAATCCTGTCTAGCCCCTATCCTATCTATTTTTTAATAAATCTAAATATCCTTGTAAAATAAAGACAGCTGCAATCTCGTCCACATAATCCTTTCTATCCTTTTTGGGAATCTTCGCCTCTGCCATTGTCTTTTTAGCAGCTACCGTTGTCAATCTCTCATCCCACATAACAACGTCAAGTCCTGTCCTTCTCTCCAGCATTTCCTGAAACTGGAGAGATTTCTCTCCCCTCTCCCCTACAGTAGCATTCATGTTCTTTGGAAATCCAAGGACAATTTCTGTCACATTATACTCCTTAATGAATTCCTCTATTCTAGCAAGAGTCCTTCTCAGCTTGTTTTCTGACTTGCGTCGGATAATCTCTATTCCTTGGGCTGTTATTTTCAAAGGATCACTTACAGCAACACCCACTGTCTTCCTCCCAAAATCCAGGCCCATAATACGACCTTCCTTTTCCATCTTATTACTTCCAGCCATTTCTCTTAATATAACTGTTCAAAAGCTCCTCCACAAGCTCGTCCCTCTCTACTTTCATAATCAAGCTTCGGGCATTGTTGTGGCTTGTAATATAGGTAGGATCCCCAGACATAATATAACCTACAATTTGATTTACAGGATTATAGCCTTTCTCTGTTAACGCCTCATATACTGTAGAAAGAACTACCTTAACTCCTGTCTCTGGCTCTGTCTCTACCTTAAAATATTGTGTATTTCCAAAATCCTGCATATCCATCCTCCATTCCCTTGAAAATTTGTAAAAATATGGTTCACGCTCTTTTGCTTTCCTTATATTGTACTCTATCTTTTCTAAAAGTTCAATGCATGAATGGTTCAAATACAGGGATATCTCCCCTATCCTCTGGCAAAATAGTTCCTTCTACTATTTGATTCATATAGTTTTTATGGCCATTATATTTGACTTTTATATACTCTCTTGTATATCCTGTCTGATATGGGAGTCCATCTCCTTCTACATATTCTTCAAATAATACAGATACCTTTTTTCCTCTGTATTTCTCCTGAAAAATTTTTGAATTATTTTTTGCCATCTGAAGAAGCTGACTGCTTCTTTTCGTTTTTATAGATTCTTGCACTTGTCCTTCCATGGAAGCTGCCTTTGTCCCCTGTCTTTTGGAATACTTAAATACGTGCATTTCATATAGACATATTTTTTCAAGGAACTCATATGTAGTTTGAAATTCTTCCTCAGTCTCTTTTGGAAATCCAACAATAATATCTGTTGTAATTGCTGGTTCATAAAACTCTTCCCTCAGCAATTCTACCTTCTCATAGTATTCGCCTGTTGTATACTGCCTATTCATTCTTTTTAAAGTGGCATCACATCCGCTTTGTAAGGAAAGATGAAAATGAGGACAAAGTTTATTATATCCTTTTAACCTCTTTACAATCTCTTTTGTTATAATGGTTGGCTCCAAAGAACCTAAGCGGATTCTTTCCAATCCCTCTATATGATGAAGAGCTTCGATTAAATCAAGGAGGGACTCTCCCTTCTTTCCCCCTTCTAAGTCACTGCCATAGGAACTTAAATGAATGCCTGTTAAAACAATTTCTTTGTACTGCTTTTTAGCCAGGTTCTCTACTTCTTTCAAAATAGATTTTTTTTCCCTGCTTCTCACCCTTCCCCTCACATAAGGAATAATACAATAGCTGCAAAACTGGTTACAGCCGTCCTGAATTTTAATATAAGCCCTTGTGTGGGTTTTGGTCTCCTCCAAAAACATATCCCCATATTCTCTGACATTTTCAATTCCCTCCTCTTCCTTTAAAGGAGCCTTCCCCTCTCTTTCCCCTCTTATGTACTGTTCTAATATCGTTAGTACCTTGTTCTTTTTTTCATTTCCAATTAAGATATCAATCCCTTGATCGTAAAGAACTCTCTCTTCTCCTGCCTGGACATAACATCCCATAGCCACAACAATAGCCTCTGGGTTCATCTTCCTGGCCCTGTGAAGAATCTGCCTGGATTTTCTGTCAGCAATATTTGTTACTGTGCATGTATTAATAATATATATATCTGCCTTTTGGGTAAATGGCACAATTTCATAGTTATTTTTCCGGAGCATTTGTTGAATTGCCTCTGTTTCATAAGCATTCACTTTGCATCCCAGATTATACAACGCTGCTTTTTTCATAATTACGTCCATGCCCTTCCTGTAACCTTTAGCCTTTAAACCTAAGATTACCCATTTATGGAGAAAAATTTTAAAATTTAAATTCCTTTAAATCATGTTTTATTATTGACTTTTCCTATACTTACCATTAAGATAGAAGCTAACAATCGAATACTAAAAGGAGGCTTTTTATGAAAACCGTTCAGATTTCTTTAAACTCTATTGATAAAGTGAAATCATTTGTAAATGATATTACAAAATTTAATTATGATTTTGATCTTGTATCTGGCAGGTACGTTATTGACGCCAAATCTATAATGGGGATATTTAGTTTAGATTTGTCCAAGCCTATTGATTTGAACATTCATGCAGAGGAAAATATTGACGAAGTCATGAACGTATTAAAGACTTATTTAATTTCATAAGAATGGCATTGGTCCAAGAGGCTTTTAGGCATTTGCACTGGCAGATGCCTTTTACTTATGACAATAGAAGTCTCCCAAAGGGTGAGCTCCATTGTTTTTATTCCTTTCTTTCTTTTATGCCAACAATATGGCCATACCATTCTGTATAATTCAAAGGGTAGTTTTCCAATCCTTTTGTTCCTTCTTGAAAAATATAGATAACATCTTCTTTCGCCTTCCCTTCTAAAAGCTCTTTTGTGCACTGTTCTATTCTCCTGGCCACTTCCTCCTCGTAACTTCTGGCAAAATAATAATTGCTCACCCACATACCTTTTAAATAAGCATAGTAAGCAGTTGGCAGCAAAATATCATTGTCTGTATACATAAACTGAAAGCCTTCGTACCTTTCTATAGTATTATCTATAGAGGTTCCCTGCCACATCACTTGATATTTGTGCTCTCTCTTGGAAAAGTATTCCCTTTTTTCCATGGCATATGCCCTTATATCTGCGATTTGCAATAAGACAGCCACTAATATGAGAAGAAGACTTTCCCTATCCCTTAGCCTTCTCTGGAGAAAGATTATAGATGTGAGTGTGAGCATATACATAGGGAGCCAAATAAGTCTTCCACTTGAACGAAAAATGTTCAATGCCCTCTCTACAAATCTTGGCAGAGGAACATGAATGATTTCTATTTCATTCCAAGTGACAATAGGGCTTACTGCATAACAGAAGAGTATAAAGGAAGACAAAAACAGCAAAGTGCGAAAAGGATGAGCTTTTGCTCCTTTCTTACACACCTTTCCTATCCCCTTACTTATGAAAGATTCATATGCCTGTCCCTTATATGTGGAAACTGCCCTTACCAATAAAAGCAGAGCCATAGCTCCCACAAGGAACAGTCCACCTAACCCTAAGTATCCAAATCCCTCTTCCTGCCAGTCAAAATAAAGGGGAAATCCTTTTAAAAAGGAAGAATGCCCTTGGGAATTGTAAAAAGTATTTAAATTACTGCTAAAAGTGCCTAGTCCCTCTCCTACTGGGGAAGAGCTTCCCCAAAAAGCCCCCCAAATCCACAGCGCTGCTGCCGCTCCTCCTATATAAGAGCAGAAGATGCCTAAAGAACGTTTTTTATCCCTCTCTTCCCAATAAAGATGAATGGCCATTCCTATCATCAATATTCCTGTCATAGGGAGAAAATAAGAATGAAGAGATACAGTTAAAACCCCGATTCCTGCCCAAATGAGACAAATTTTCCCCATTCCTTTCCATCTCTTTCTTTCCAGCCATACATAGAGGGAGAGAAAAATGAGCCACTGGCTTCCCAATGCTGTGTGGTAAAACATTCTTTGAAGCATTGGAAAACTCAAAATAAACAGAAATGCTCCCAATAATCCAAAGAGCTTCCTACTAGTCATCCTCCCAATACAAAGAGCAGAAAATCCTCCCTGCATGGAAAAGGAAAACAAACCAAATAATCCGAAATATTGAAATTCTACAGGAAGAAAGGGGGAGAACAATTTAAAAAAAAGAGCAAACAAAGGAATGGAGTCTGTCCATATAATGGACACTGATAAAGGTTTTGCCAAAGAATCGATCATCCCTATGGGAAACTGCCAGGGGGTATTCCGGTAATGGCACCAGCCAATATAATGTTGATATAAATCCTGCTCTGAGGCAAAGAGCCAGTCTATATAAGAACTGTCTAATACCTTTATTCCATAAATAGCAAGAAAGCATACTCCTCCTAAAAGAGCGCCCATGAGGAAAAGGAAAGTCTGTTCTCTTCTTTTTTTTAATCCTTCCTTCTGCTCCATTTTCCTGCCCCTGCCTTTCCAATTTGTCAGCTAATTTCCAGCACTTCCTTTGTGTGAAGAGCTATTTCCACAAGCTCCTCCATTTCTTCCCTTATCTTTCCCTCCGAATGCCTGATTCTGTTTACATTGGGCTTTGTCACTGGATGTTTTGCTACAAATATCGTGCAGCAGTCTTCAAAGGGCTGGATAGATACTTCATATGTTCCGATTTTTTCAGAGATTTCCACAATTTCCTGTTTATCAAACCCAATCAAGGGCCTGTAGACAGGAAGTTCACATACTTCATTGGTGGCTCTTAAGCTTTGCATTGTCTGGCTTGCCACCTGTCCAATGCTCTCTCCTGTAATCAATCCAAGACAGCCTCTCTCCTTGGCGATTTTCTCTCCAATTCTCATCATATAGCGTCTCATAATAATAGTCAGCTCGTCATGGGGACATTTTTCATAAATGGAAAGCTGAATATTTGTAAAATGAATAATATGGAGGCGGATAGGCCCAGAAAACTTTGCGACTATTTTTGCCAGCTCTACTACCTTTTCCTTTGCCCTCTCACTTGTATAGGGAGGAGCATGAAAATAAACGCCTTCAATGGCAACTCCCCTCTTTGCAATCATATATCCTGCAACCGGGGAGTCAATTCCCCCAGATAATAAAAGCATAGCCTTCCCGCTAGTCCCTACAGGCATTCCTCCAGGGCCTGGGATCACCTTTGAATAAATGTATATTTTTTCTCTGATTTCTATGGTCAGGAAAATATCTGGATTATGAACATCTACGGATAAGTCAGGAAATGCCTCTAAAAGTTTTCCTCCTAACTCTTTATTTACTTCCATTGAGGATATAGGATAATTTTTCCTTGCCCTCCTTGCATTCACCTTAAATGTTTTTCTTTTATCTTTATAGACATTGTCTATATACTGAATGACATCCTTGGTCAATTGCTCCATTCCCTTATCTTCTACATGGACAACTGGACAAATTCCTACAATTCCAAACACCGTTTTCAGCTCTTCTACTACATCGTCTATGTCAAACTCTTCCAGGCACTCAATATAAATTCTGCCTTGGCTTTTGCTTACCTCATATTCCCCTTTCACCCTGTCTAATGCAAGGCGGATCTGGTTAACAAGAGCATCCTCAAACAAATAGCGGTTTTTTCCCTTTATGCCAATCTCCCCATATTTAATTAAAAATGCCTTAAACATGTTCTGTCTTCTTCCTTTCTCAGCGTCCTACATATTTTCTCAGAACAGGAATCACTTCCTTCATACATTTTACTGCGTATCCTACTTCCTCCAATGTATTTTCTTCTGAAAAACTAAAGCGTATGGTTGCGTCCAAAAGCTTTTGCGAAAGACCTATGGCTTTCAACGTTTCGCTTGTCCTCTTCTTATTGGAAGAACAGGCAGAGCCTGCAGATACATATATTCCTTTTTCTTCCAATGCATGAAGGAGCACTTCACTCTTGACTCCTTCTACAGAAACACTGACAATATGAGGAGCTGTATTGGTAATAGGAGCCATGAATCCATTGATCACAATGCCCTGTATCTCTTCCAGTCCCCTAATGAGTTTCTTTTTTAAAGAATAAAGATGTTCCCTCTTCTCTTCCAAGTTTTCATAAATGATTTTTGCAGCCTCTCCCAGTCCTGCCGCCCCTGGTACGTTTTCTGTCCCAGAACGTATTCCTTGCTGCTGCCCTCCGCCAAATATAAGGGGGGAAAGGTTCACCTTCTCATGAACATATAAGGCTCCAATTCCTTTTGGTCCATGAAACTTATGTCCACTTATGGAAAGTAAGTCAATGCCTATTTTTTTGGGATAAATGGGATACTTTCCAAAGCTCTGTATAGCGTCTACGTGAAACAAACTATTCTTATTTTTCTCTTTGATAATGGAAGCTGCTTCCTCAATAGGCTGTAATGAGCCAATTTCGTTGTTTACATGTATGATGGAGACAAGAATGGTATCCTCCCTCACTGCCTCCTCCAACTCTTTCAAAGAAATCCTTCCCCTCTTATCTACAGACAAATAGGTGACGAATAAGCCTCTGGCTTCCAAGTAGTTTACTGGCTCTCTGACAGCAGGATGTTCTATCTTTGTTGTGATTATATGGTTTCCTGCCCTTTTTCTTGCCTCTGCCCCTCCTATCACTGCCAAATTATTGGACTCTGTCCCTCCTGATGTAAAAATAATCTCTTTTTCCTTTACTTTGAGAAGGCTGGCTAATATTTCCTTTGATCTTTTTACATATTTTTCCCCGTCCATTCCCTTTTTGTGCATACTGGAAGGGTTCCCATAATCTTCTGTCATTGTCTTTATGACTATTTCTTTTACTTCCGGATAGCATCTTGTCGTTGAAGAATTATCCAAATATACTTCCATCTATTTCCTCATTTCCTGCCCTGTTCCCCTTGGGCTTGTACATGCCTTATTCCATTTCCAAATGGTACATAATCCATGCAAGGATTGTAAAACCAGCTGTCTCTGTTCTTAATATTCGTTTCCCAAGAGTCACAGGAACAGCGCCTCCTTCTTTTGCCAAATTGATTTCCTCTTCCTCAAATCCACCTTCCGGCCCAATAAAAATCCCCACTCTTTGTCCTGGAGCAATGCTTTCTATCTGCCTCTTCGTCTCCTCCATTTTGCTGGAAAGCTCATAGGGAATCAGCTTTACCTCAAATTCCTTTGCATAGTCTAGGGCTTCCTGCCATTCCATGACAGATCTCACCTTTGGAATATGTTGACGTCTTGACTGCTTGGCTGCCGCTTCACTAATCTTATTCCATCTCTCCTCTTTTTTCCAAGCCTTTTTTTCATCTAGTTTTACAATGGATCTTTTTGCGGCTACTGGAATAATTTCTTCCACCCCAAGTTCCACAGATTTTTGAATGATAAGATCCATTTTATCGCCTTTAGGAAGGCCTTGAAAAAGAAAGACTTTTGCAGGAAGCTCCAATCCCCCTTGTTTCACAAAACGAACTTTGCAAATCACCTGTTCTTCTTCTATCTTCTCAATTTGACAGGCAAATTCCCTATCGTCTCTGCCGTTTAAAATCCGTATCTCCTCTCCAACCTTCATTCGAAGCACATTTTTTATGTGGTTTACATCTTTCCCAAGAATCATGACTGTACGATCCTGTATTTGATTGGGTTCTACAAAAAACTGGCGCATGAACCGTTTTCCTCCCCCTTATTTACATTTGATAAATTTAGATAATATCATACAATCTGTTGTTTCGCAAGCCTTTTTACCTATGTTTTCGTGTATTCTTCTTTGACAGAGAAGGCTGGAATAAACATTTGCTTTCATTTGGCTGCATAAAGGCCGGTAAAGAACATAGAAAAAAACTTGGATGCATTCACTAATTACAAAGTTTTTTAATACGCTTGGAATCTTTTTTATTTTGTGATAAAACGTATCTTGTAATTAAATTTTACATATGCTATAATGCCAATAGGCAAAAAGAAATCACAAGTCCATGAGGACAAAGAACGAATCCCCAAACTGTGCTGCAACACAATTTGGGGATTCTTCTTTTCTTTTATAGCGGCAAAGCACCCGCTAGGCTATTTGTTGTCCTTTCGGTCACTGTCAAGCCATTTGATGACGTAGTGGCAGACTACGCCAGCCGCAACAGCGATTAAAAAAGAAATCACAGCTTCCATGAAAACACCTCCTCCCGTTGTCGGGTATCGGTAGGACAACATCCAAATTATAACATATTATTTCATATTCTTCTATTTTTAATTGTCATAATCCGATGCCCGCTATTACGGATGCAAGGCAACTGCTTTGTGTAGCTGCTATTTTCCATTTCTGTCGTTATCTTCCGAAAAAACGTGTTTTTGAGTTTCATACTTATATTACTCTTGAGACTTCCATATCCCTCCTAAAGCAATCATCAAATACCCATACAATACTGCCGCTATCATAAATGGCATATAATAGATAGCATAATTAATAAAAATCCCTTCTGAATATGTTCCAATTGCATCCCCTATATTATAAAACAGATTGGCTATACCTGCCATTTGTCCCACATTTTCTTTTGAATATTGTTTCAAAATCAACCTGCTTATTTGAGGAAAAACAAATGTGGATAAAATCGTCGTCCCTATAAGCAACACTATTTGAACAATAAACTGATCAAAAAATGCTAACCCAACATAGGACAAGAGACAGAAAAATATACATGAAAACATTATTTTTTTAGTGGAATAATAATCAAACAATTTTCCTAAAAGTATGTTTGTTACTATGGGACATATCTGTATAATTGTAAGAATAAGACTTATTTGCCTTATATCCATTTCATATCGATTTTTTAAGTAAATATTCATGTACGGTGAAAAAAATATGAGTAGCCCTAATATTAAAAAGCTAACTGAAAAAGATGTAACTTTTGGCATTGTTATTTTTTTTCTTTCTTTTTTTTGTGTATTTCTTTCCCCTTCCTTTTCACAGCCATTGTCTTTCATTGCAAATAGTGGAACACATGCAGACAAATATGTCACCCCTGCTGCAATTAATGTCAGCTGATATGGGCTATTGTTCACTTTTAAAAAAGATACTCTTGGAATAAATCCCCCAATGAATATTCCCATTGTTGATGCAAACAGTTTTAATGAATTACAAATATTTAATACATGCGCTTGATTATTTTCCTCAACATACTCCATCACAAGGGGAGTATGGATGCTCATTATAATTGAAAAAGACATTCCATAGCCAAAAGAGATGAAAAGCAGCAAAAACTCGTGGGTAATAAAGCATTCCATAATAAACATACATGCAGAAAAAAACGTGGCGCATTGTAATACATTCTTTTTACTGAATCTATCAATTGCCCTGCCAAATACAGCGCCTCCAAGGGCCATGGAAATATTGCCAATTAATAAAAAATTACTTAAAAATACTTTAGACCTTATTATGGAACTTATATGTAAATTAAATACTAAAGTAAAAATTCCAACAGAAAATGAAAGGAGAGATGTAGAAATTATATAGAGTAATACATTTTTATTTATTTTCTTCATTATCTTTTACCTATTATTCTTTCTATTTCATTGCCATATTTCTCGTACTCTTCAGAATCGAAAGAGAGCTGCTAATCCATCAAATTCTTTTATATTCCATCTATTGTCAGCAAGTTTTAGGAAATGAATGAAAAAATCATATATAAAATATTTAGATTCATGGTTCGTTTCTTTATCATTCCTATGCATAATAGAAAAGAAAAACCCTAGTATATACTGCAAAAATGGAGCCCTCCAGGACTCCATTTTTTTCTTTTTAAGAAGCATACTGGAATTTTATCATACAATCCATTGTTTCACAAGGTTTTTTACCTTTGTTTTCATAATAAAAAAATAAAAACAAAAAATACTGGAATTTTTTTACAATCTATGACATTATATATTATAAGCAGCTTTTTAGAAATTGACATTCTCTCTAAAGGTATGTCACAATTCGCAAATCTTTCACAGTAACATATGCCCCTTCTTGTGGCATAACTAGAAAAAGTAAAAGAAAAAAGAAGAAAGGACAAAATGCAGACACATTTTTCATCTTCTGTGTTTGCGTCTCAAAGAACTATTCTTTGAGACTTGGTGCAAATTATGAATGATTTTATTGACTACGCTTACTCTTTGCACGAGAAATACCCTGTGGCAGACGCCCATTTCGACCTGCCCTCTATCGTTTTTCTCTTAAAGAAAATAGGGAAATCCAATATTGTTGAACAATTCTTTTTAAAAGACTGGCAAAGAGCTGGACTTAATTTTATAGGCGCTGCCGTATATTTAGACAAAAAAGCATTGGATGGGAACCATTGGCAGAATGCCTATGACCAGATTACCGCTCTTTATGAAGATATTAAACCTCTGTATCCTCAAGTACAAATTATTACTTCCTCCGCCCAGCTTGAACAGGTTCTAAAAAATCATTACATTGGTCTCCTTCTCTATTTTGAAGGCTTAGAACCTGTGGAAGAAGACTTGTCTTTATTAGAAGAAGGATATTTGCTAGGTATTAGAGGGGCAAGTCTTACTTGGAGCAGGGATAATCTTTTTGCCCATGGCTGCTGCCCTGTTTATAAACAGGAAGACGTTAGAGGAGGGCTGACTTCCTATGGATTAGAAGCAGTAAGAAAGATGGAAAGCTTCCCGATGTTTTTTGATATAAGCCACTTAAATGATGATGGAATCCATCAACTCCATACCTGCACCCATTTTCCCTACATAGCAACCCACTCCAATGCAAGGGCTCTTTTACCCCATTATCGAAACCTCTCAGACTCCCAGATTCTATGCCTGGCAAATAGAGGGGGCATTATTGGAATCAATGCCTATAAAGATCTAGTCTGTACGAAAAAGGAATTCTCTCCTTTTGACGAACTATGCCGTCATATTTTGTACATGGTTCATCTTGCCGGCCCTTCCCATGTTGGCTATGGTTTGGATCTTTGCAGTATGCTCACAAGCGCACAGCAGGGGAAAACAGAGCCCACACTCATAGAGGACTGCTTAATAAGTCACAAAGAGCTCCCCCTTGTCACAGCCAAACTATTGGAATCAGGACTTTCTGAACAAGATGTTCTTTCCATTATGGGGAACAATTTTATTTCCTATTTCCGCTCCTTTTTGGAGATTTCTGAAACAAAGAATATATTGGCAAAAGCAACATAACATTTCATGAGCTTAAGGGCCATGAAACATTGAATACCTTAAGCTTTTATAGATAGGAGGATTTATTTGAAAAGGATTTGGATTGCAGGAGCGCCTGAAAAATGTGAAAATTATGAAAAGGCCCTTCGTAAAAATAAAAGCGCTGCCGTAATTTCCACTGAAATTCCCGATCTTCGCTTTATCGACGGGCTTCTTCTCCCTGGCGGAGGAGATATTTTGCCTGCCTTTTTTGGACAGGAAAACAAGGGCTCGAAAAATATTGATGTTTCCATGGATCAGGCACAATTCTCTGCCTTAACTATGTTCGTCCTTTTAAAAAAACCTGTCCTTGGAATATGCAAAGGACTTCAAATTATTAATATCTATTTTGGGGGAGATATGATTCAGGATCTTCCTTCTGCCCAAATTCACTCTTATATTGATGGAGATCAGTTTCATCCCACCCAAATCGAAAAAGGCTCCTACCTTTATAAATTATATGGAACATCTCTTACGGTGAACAGCGCTCACCACCAAGGAATTGGCAGGCTTGGAAAAAGTCTTTTCTCAGTGCAGAAATCCCAAGATGGGATTATTGAAGCCATTGCCCATGAATCCCTTCCCATTTTGGGTGTACAGTGGCATCCAGAACGCATGGAGGATCCTGTCTCCATTCCATTGTTTCAATACTTTTTGAATCTTTGTTAGGAAAATGATTTACTTTCTCTCATTCTTGGTATAATATAACTATGTATATATTTGAGAAAGGAATTATTTTATGCATTCTCCTTTTGCTTATCCCTTTGATGGGGAATGGATTTTAAAAAAAAGAAAGTCTTTAAAAAAAGAGTTTCTTGCCATGAATGTGCCAAGACTCTCAAAGAAAATTGCAGTGCTTGGAGGTTCCACTACCCATGATATTATTGCTATTTTGGAACTCTTTCTATTATATCACGGCATTGCCCCCTCTTTCTATGAGTCTGCATATGGTATGTACTGGCAGGAAGCTATGTTTGACAGCCAAAGTTTAACAGATTTTGAACCAGACTTAATCTTTATTCATACAAGTTCCAGAAATATTCCTTCCTTTCCTTCCATCTCCATGTCTAAGGAAGAAATAGAAGCTTTATTTCAGGAACAATATCAACATTTTCGCACTATGTGGGACAGGCTTTTTGAACGCTATGCCTGCCCGATTATTCAGAACAACTTTGAGCTTCCCTACTACCGCCTTATGGGTAACCAAGACGTCTGGGACATCCATGGCAGAGGTCATTATATTCAAAAGCTCAACCAGTCTTTTAATGAGTACGCCTCAAGCCATGAAAATTTTTATATCCATGACATCCATTATTTGTCTGCCGCCTTTGGCCTTCACCAATGGGCGGATCCTTCTTACTGGAATATGTACAAATATGCCTTAAGTTTTCCTGCCATTCCAGAATTTTGTCACAGTCTGGCGAATATTATTAAATCCCTTTATGGAAAGAATAAAAAAGCCTTTGTTTTGGATCTGGACAATACTTTATGGGGAGGCGTTATTGGAGATCAGGGGCCAGAAGGCATTGCCCTTGGTCCAGATACTCCTATGGGGGAGGCATACAGGGAATTTCAATCTTATTTAAAAGAGTATAGCCAAATGGGCATTTTACTAAATATTTCTTCTAAAAACCAAGAAGAAAATGCTCTAGCTGGATTAAACCACCCAGACAGTCTCTTAAAACCTGAAGATTTTATTGTCATAAAGGCCAACTGGGAACCTAAAGATCAAAATCTTGCCAACATTGCAGAGGAGTTAAACATTTTGCCTGAAAGTCTCGTTTTTGTTGACGATAATCCAGCAGAACGGGAAATCGTAACAAGACAGTTTCCTGGGGTTAGCGCTCCCAATATAGGCGATGTAGAACAGTATATCCGACGGATTGATGGATCTGGATTTTTCGAAATGACTTCCTTTTCGGAAGACGATAAAAAAAGGTCAGAAATGTATAAGGAAAACGCCCTTAGGACAAAACTCCAGCATTCCTTTTCCGATTATACAGAGTACTTGCAAAGTCTTCAAATGACTGCTAAAATCAAAGACTTTGAGCCTCTTTATATGAACCGAATTGTCCAATTAACAAATAAAAGCAACCAGTTTAATTTGACGACAAAAAGGTATACGTTATCAGAAATGGAAGCCCTTGCTGCCAATTCTGAATATATCCGCCTATGTGGAAAACTGGAAGATAAATTTGGAGATAACGGGGTTGTTTCTGTTATTATCGGAAAAAAAGAAAAGGACTGCCTTCATATTGAATTATGGCTTATGAGCTGTCGAGTATTAAAGCGGGACATGGAGCTGGCTATGCTCGATAAGCTTGTAGAAGAAAGTAAAAAGGCAGGTATCCATATTTTGTATGGCTATTATTATAAAACTTCTAAAAATGCCATGGTCAAAGAGTTTTATGGCTCCCTTGGCTTTGAAAAAATAAAGGAGGAAGATGACGAAACTTCCCTTTGGAGACTTTTTATTGAGAATTATGAAAATAAAAATACTGTTATTCAACTAGTAGACGAAAGAGAGGAACCATATGAGCCGTGAAGAAGTATATGAAAAATTAAATGAAATATTTAGGGATGTCTTCGACGATGAAGAGATCTGTCTCCATGACGATACAACTGCAAAAGATATTGAAGACTGGGATTCCTATGGACATATTTACCTTGTCGTTGCCATTGAAAAGGGATTTGATATGAAAATTACAATGGGTGAGACAGTCACCTTAAAAAATGTAGGGGAAATGGTAGACTTAATTTTAAAAAGAAAAGGGTGAAGTTATGGATCAAAAAATCATTTTAATTTTAGGCGCCTCCTCCCAAGTAGGCATCCATCTTATTCAGACAATCCACCAGGATTTTGACATTATCCTGGCTCATTACTGTAACTCCCAAAATGCTTTTCTTCCCCTTTTGGACACAATGGGAGATAAGCTTATCCCTATACAGGCAGACTTTTCTTCAGAACAAGAAACCCTATCCTTTGTCCAGCATCTGAAAAAAAACTATCCAGCCTTATCCTACTTCGTTCACCTCCCTTCTGAAAAGCTTTTGCACAAGAAATTCCATCAAACAGGCTGGAATCTTTTTGAAAGTCAATTCCATGTAGGCCTTCGCTCTATTGTGTTGATATTACAAGAATTTCTTCCCTCTATGGCAAAGGCAAAGAAAGGAAAAATCGTATTTATGCTCTCTTCTGTAACAGAAAATATGCCACCTGGATACATAAGCAGCTACGTCGCTTATAAATATGCCATGGCCGGACTGATGAAGGCTCTGTCTTCTGAATACGCAAGTAAAAACATACACATTAATGGAGTTTCCCCTTATATGATGGATACTCCTTTTCTTTCTGAGATTCCAGAATCTGTTGTTTCCCATATGATGGAATTTAACCCTTGGGGCAAACCAGTGAGTCTATGGGATGTATCCCATGTCATATCCTATTTGCTATCTGAAAAATCTGATTCTATTCACGGACAAAATATAAGGATCTCAGGTAAAATTCAATAGTCCGTCTATACTTTATTATTTACAGCGAGAAAGGGGCTGAACCTTTATGACAATCCTATCTATATCCTTTTTTATTTTTGTCTTCTTCCTCTTATTTTTCTATTACTTGCTTCCCCAAAAATATCAATGGCCTCTTCTCCTTCTGGCCAGTTTCCTCTTTTATCTTTCAGCTGGAAATCCTTTTACATCTGTGTTTCTCCTCTTTAGCATTGTATCTACTTATTTGGGAGGAATCCTTGTTGAAAAAAAGGGCAGGTATAAGGGCCTTTTTTTTGCCCTTACTGTTTTCTCCAATCTAGGCATTTTAATTGTCCTAAAATATACGGACTTTATACTATCCTCCTTTGGCTTTTCCTTATCTCCCTCTAGATTTTCCTTCTTTCTTCCTCTTGGTCTTTCCTTTTATACTTTCCAAGTAATTGGGTATATGACAGACGTTTACCGAGGTCTTATCCCCCCTGAGAGGAATATAGGAAAATATGCCTTATTCTGCTGTTTTTTCCCCCAGATTACTTCCGGTCCCATAGGCCGCTTTGGGGAACTAGCTCCCAGCCTCTTTTCCTACAAGACTTTTAACATGGATAATGTGAAATCAGGCTTTATTCGTCTTCTTTACGGTTATTTTAAGAAAATGGTTATCTCAGAGCGCCTTGGTATTTTTGTAGATGTTGTTTTTAGCAGCTATGCCTCCTACAACAGCGCCAGTATTTTTGTTGGAGCTGTTTTTTATGCCATCCAGCTTTATACAGACTTCTCTGGATACATGGATATTGTCCTTGGCATTTCCAGAATGCTTGGCATTACTATGGCTGAAAATTTTCATTCTCCCTTTTTCTCTTCTACCATTTCCGAATTTTGGAGAAGATGGCACATGACTTTAGGCAGCTTCTTAAGAGATTACCTTTTTTTCCCTCTTTTAAAATCCAAACCGTTCCTTTGGCTTTCTGAAAAAGTGAAAAGAACATATGGAAAGAAAGCAGGAAAAAAAATTCCTACTTATCTTGCTATGTTTCTCCTCTGGTTTTCTGTGGGACTCTGGCACGGCCCTGATTGGAAATATGTTTTTGGGGTAGGCATTTTCCAGTGGATCTGTATTGTATTAGGGGAAATATGTAGTCCCCTGTCTAAAAATATTAGAACCTTTACAATCTATCCTCTCTTTTGCCAAGTGCGAACCTTTTTACTTATTTGCTTTAGCTTTTTATTTTTTCGTTCTGACAGCTTTCAAGACGCTCTATTTATGTTACAAAGGTGCTTTTCCTTTTCAGGAGGCCAGTGGGCCCTTTCCATCTATGCACCTTGGGAAGGAGTTGCCCTCCTCATTTCCATATCCATCCTTTTTTACTTAGATACAATCAGCCAGAAAAAAGACATATGGCATCAATACTTAAAAAAGCCTGCTGCCATACAATACTGAATTTATTATTTTCTCATTATTTTCATTCTTATTTTTGGGGT
>CANOLZ010000032.1 GCA_947567075.1 uncultured bacterium | reverse complement strand
TAGCCTTCCAAGCTAGATACGTGGGTTCGATTCCCATCACCCGCTTTTTTTGTACTAGAGCGTGGCTGAACATTGCTTTCTGCCGCGCTCTAGAAAAATATACTATTATAAAGAGAATGGGGGACCTACTATGTGGAATAAAAGCAGTGATCGAGGTTTAGAAAAAGTGTTAAATTATGCCGAGGAGGCTGCAAAGGGGAGAAATACAGGAGGAAATCTGGATAGTGGCCCGGGGAAAGCAATGAAAAGGCTGGTTGAAAATGAAATCCGCCTGTCAGAAGTGGCAAAAAAGATGCTGGGGACTGTAAGTTCCTTAAGCAGTTTTGATATTGGAATGTCACACATTTCTTATGAATTAACAGAGTTGGCGAAAGAGTTAGACGAAGTGGCTCAGTCTAACTTGGCAATAGTGGAGGAGACAACAGCCAGTATGGGGCTTGTTACAGAAATGGTAGAGACAACAGCAGAGACCCTTGCTGAATTAGAGAGTGAGTCCAAGCAGCTTGTAGAGAGGAACGATAATAGCCATCAACTGTTAGAGGAAGTGTGTGTGTTAAAGGAAAATGTCATGAGAGACAGTGGCATTATGGGTGAAAAAATAGAGCAGCTTGTGGAACTGGCCGAGGAAGTAGGAAAGATTGTAGATAGTGTACAGGATATTGCTAATCAGACAAATTTATTAGCCTTGAATGCGGCAATTGAAGCTGCTAGAGCAGGTGAACAGGGAAAAGGTTTTGCTGTTGTTGCTGAAGAAGTAAGAAAGCTAGCCGACGACACAAAACAAAACTTGACAGGAATGCAGGAGTTTGTGACAAATATAGGTGCAGCTGCTTCGGAAAGTAAAGAGAGTTTGGATCGTTCCCAAAGTTCTACTAATTTAATGGGAGATAAAATTGAGATTGTTTCATCTAGTGTCAGTGAGAACATATCCATGTTAAAGGACGTTGTCTCAGGGGTAAAAGGAATTGATTCTGCCATGAATAAAATAAGGGATTCCTCTTCTGAAATCAATGGAGCTATGGAAAGCATTGGACAGGATGCTATGAAAATGATTGATATGAATACCATACTGCAAAAACAGTCTGAAACATGCAATAATATTGCCAAGGACGTGGCTTTTTTAGATAAACATATATCTGATGTAGTAAATTATGCTTATGACGGTTTAAGGGAAGGACAGAGAGCAGTAAAAAATTCAGAGCTTATAGAAGTACTGGATAAGGCAAAGGATGCTCATGTGGCATGGGTTAAAAATTTAAAAACTATGGTGGACAGTATGGACATTATACCATTGCAGACAGATTCCAAAAAGTGTGCTTTTGGTCACTTCTATACTGCAATTAAAGTAGCTCACAGTAGTATTCAGGAAGTTTGGAGACAGATTGATTCCGTTCATAATACAGTACATCAAAAAGGAGAGTCTGCAATTAGGGCAGTAAAAGATGGAGATCAACAAACAGCCATGAGAATATATGATGAGGCAGAAGCGGCATCCAGACAGATGATAGAATTATTAAATAGAGCTCAAGGAATTATTAAAGAATTAGACCGAAATGGGGAAAATGCAATAGAGTCCTCTAAATAGCTGAAATATTTTAAAACATATTGATAGAGCGTTCCTATTCTCTGTGGAGGGAGGAACGTTCTGTGTATATGGAAAAAAGTATGTTGACATAAAGAAAAAGATATATTAGAATAAATATTATTATACATAAACAAAATAAAAAGAGTTATCTGCGCAAGTGGCTCAGTTGGTGGAGTACAACCTTGCCAAGGTTGGGGTCGCGGGTTCGAGTCCCGTCTTGCGCTTTTTGTTAAAGATTAGCTTGCAATATGCGATTTTATGTTCTTAATTTTTTACCCAAGGGGCAAAGGGGAGCCAGAGGGAAACAAAAGGTTTACAACAGGGGCACCAACACATGAGTTCTAAGGCAAAGCCTGATAAGGGGGCTTTATTTTTTTACCTTTTTATGTTAGAATGGAGGATTTTTATGAAAGTGACAGTATTTAGCATGAGGGAATTTGATGAGAAACCTCTTTTTATGGAATATAGTAAAGAAATGAATATAGAGTTGACTACTACAAAGGAAGCACCTTCTATGGAAAACTTAAATTTGGTAAAAGGAAGTCAGTGTATTAGCGTTGTAACGACTCCTATAGATGAGAAGATGTTACATAAACTAAAAGAATTGGGAGTAGAGTTCATTTCCACAAGGACGATTGGATATGACCATATAGATGTAGGCGCTGCAAAAAAAATAGGCATTGAAATTGCAAATACTCCTTATGGTCCACAGGGAGTAGCTGATTACACAGTCATGTTAATGCTTATGAGCATTCGCAAAATAAAGTGTATTATGGACAGAGCTAATATTCAAGATTTTACTTTAAAAGGAATACAGGGGAGGGAGATTGCAGACTTTACAATTGGAGTTATAGGGACAGGAAGAATTGGAAGGAAGGTGATACAATATTTATCAGGTTTTGGATGTAAAATATTAGCCTATGATATAAATGAATCTGAAGAAATAAAGGAATACGCACAATATACAGAGCTGGACTTTTTGTATAAAGAAGCAGACTTAATTACTCTTCATTTACCTTTGACAGAGAAAAACTTTCATATGATTAATAAGGAAAGTATTGAAAAAATGAAAGATCATGTGATCATTATTAATACAGCAAGGGGAGGACTAATTGATTCCACTGCATTGATTGAAGGGCTGGAGAGAGGAAAAATTGGAGGGGCTGGACTGGATGTAATAGAAAATGAATTTTCCCTTTATTATTATGACAGACGTTCAGAAATATTGGAAAACAGAGAATTGTCCATTTTAAAAGCCTTTCCCAATGTTATTGTAACTCCCCATATGGCTTTTTATACAGACAATTGTGTCAGGACGGTAGTAAAAGACTCCTTAAGGAGTTGTAAGGCTTTTGTACATAGAACAGACAACCCGTGGATGATTTCTGTATAAGACTTGATTATAAAAAATAAGAAAGGCTTATAAGGGAAGACAGAGAAAGAATGGAGAGTGAAGCTTGAAATGAAAATACTGATAGATGCAGATGCATGTCCAGTAGTAAATATTACAGAGAAAATTGCAAAACGAGAAAAACTGCCATTGGTGCTCATATGCGATACAAGCCATATTATCCATTCGAATTATGGAAAGGTCATTGTCGTTGACAGGGGTAAGGACTCTGCAGATTTTAAACTGGTATGTGAAACAGTAAAGGGGGACATTGTAGTTACTCAAGACTATGGTGTGGCTGCCATGATACTAGGAAAGGGAGCCTATGCTATTCACCAGAGCGGTATGTGGTATACGAAAGATAATATTGATCAAATGCTTTTTGAAAGGCATTTATCAAAAAAAGCAAGGAGGGGTTCCTCTCATTATAATGGAAAAGGTTTGAAGAGGAGGACGATGGAAGATAACGAGAGGTTTGATGTGTCACTGCAAAAAATGATTGCTGCTGCAAAAAGCAGTATATGAGGAGGAGGTGTTTGGTTGAAATATGAAAAGGTACATAGAGGAATATTTTTAGAAAGGCCTAACCGTTTTGTGGCAAAGGCTCTTATAAATGGGAAGGAAGAGACAGTTCATGTTAAAAATACTGGAAGATGTAAAGAACTCCTTATTAGAGGGAGAACAATCATTTTAGAGGAGGGAAGCAATCCTAACAGAAAGACAAAGTATTCTATTATTGCTGTCTATAAAGGAGACAGGCTAATAAATATAGATTCCCAGGCGCCCAATAGGGCAGCCTGGGAAGGTCTTTGTAAGGGAAGTATAAAAGAAATAGGGATTCCAGAATTTGTAAATAAAGAGGTAGGCTATAAAAATTCCCGATTTGATTTATATTACGAAAAGGAGGGCAAAAAGGGGTTTATAGAAGTAAAAGGAGTTACAT
The DNA here is from genome assembly GCA_947567075.1 of uncultured bacterium. Classification (GTDB taxonomy): domain Bacteria; phylum Bacillota; class Clostridia; order Lachnospirales; family Lachnospiraceae; genus MGBC165282. The sequence continues at coordinate 17,551 of CANOLZ010000032.1, read as the reverse complement.
TAGAAGAAGATGGGGTTGCCATGTTTCCAGACGCTCCAACAAAAAGAGGAGTTAAACATATTCAAGAGCTCATGGAAGCAAAAAAAGAAGGCTATGAGACATGGATTTTATTTTTTATACAAATGAAAGGAATGAAGGTGTTTAGAACAAATGATGCAATGGATCCTGATTTTGCAGCCGCTTGTGTAAAAGCAAAAAAAAGGGGTGTTCATATATTAGTTTATGATAGCATTGTAAAAGAGGACAGTATGGACATAGATGAGATAGTTTCCTATAAATATAAATAACTCCTTCGTTTAATTTTTTCTTTTTTCCATATAATAAAAAAGAAAACCATGGAGAGAATCATGTTTGCCAAAGGAAAAAAAGAAAAGTATTCTAGGGTGATTACCATTGCAGCAGTAACCGTCTCAGCCTTATTACAAGCCTATGTTATGGATGTATTTATGAATCCAGCTAATTTATTATCCGGGGGATTTACTGGCATAGCCATTCTTATTGATAAAATATCATCTTTATATGGGAGAGAGATATCTACATCTCTAGGTATGCTGCTGTTAAATATACCAGTTGCTTTCATGTGTATGAAAAGCATAAGCCCTCGTTTTACTTTTTATTCTCTGCTGCAAGTATTTTTTGCCAGCTTTTTTTTGAAAATTTTTCACTTTACTGTTCTTTTTGAGGATGTAATGCTTAATGTTCTTTTTGGAGGATTTTTATATGGGCTGTCAACAGCAATTGCACTAAAAGGAAATGCTTCTACAGGAGGAACAGATTTTATTGCCTTATTTGTCTCTAATAAAATTGGGCGTTCCATTTGGGAATATGTATTTGCTGGGAACTGTATTGTTTTAGGAATATTTGGTTATCTATTTGGATGGCCATATGCTGGATATTCTATATTATTTCAATTTGTATCTACGAAAACAATATCTGCATTTCATCACCGGTATGAAAGAGTAACTCTGCAAATTACTACAAAAAAGGCAAAGGAAATTGTGGCAGCTTATATTGAAAGTTTTAAGCATGGCATTTCCAGTGTGGAGGCAAGGGGCGGTTATAGCGGGAAGAAAATGTATTTGCTCCATACAGTAGTATCTTCGTATGAAGTGAGGGATGTAGTTCGGCTAATGTTGGAGAAAGATCCGGATGTCATTGTAAATATATTAAAAACCCAAAACTTTTATGGCAGATTTTATCATCCTCCCTATGAGTAAAAAGTTACAAATGTATTGCATAAATTAAAAATATATTATGAGTCAATAAGAAAGGATTACAATAGTATTTCTTTCTTATTTTTATGGGTGTAAACAAGGGCAAAGCCTTGACCAGTACTGGAAGGGTACGGTATAATTCAGTGTAGATAAATGGCTCGTATAAAGGAGAACGATACTTAAAATGGAAAGATTAAATGAAAGATGGAAATCTGAGATAGACAGACTCCGTCTTACAACAATGATAGCATTTATTATTATTACAACAGCAATGGCATGGCAAAGTGATGATGCATATCATGGTTATGTTATGGCGAAACATTTGGTGGAGGGAGACGGATTTGTCTATAATATTGGAGAGAGGGCGACAGCCAGTTCTTGTCCTTTATTTACCCTTATTATTGGAGCAGGATATTTTGTAACAAGACAGATGTTTTACACTTCTATTTTTATTAGCGTTGCTTTTTCTGCTGGAGCTTATTATATTTTATGTAAATATTTCTGTAAAAGCGTTAAGCAGCTTATATTGTGTTTTTTTATTCTCTGCAGCAGTTTTAGCTTTATTAGTTATACCACGTCTGGCTTAGAAAACTGCCTTCTTTTTTTCTTGGCAGCGCTCTTTCTTAAAATATTTCTTCAAACAGAGAGATATACGGCAAAACAACTTCTCTTTTTAGGCTTTTTGACTTCCGCAATAGCCATGACTAGAATGGATGGCGTACTCATGTTTGTGCCTATGGTTGTCTTTGCCTATTTGTTTCGACGGGAAAGGGTCTCTTTTAAAAAGGCGGTTATGCTTGGTATACTTGCCTTAACACCTTTCCTTTTGTGGCTTTTATTTTCCCTATTTTATTATGGATTTCCTTTTCCTAACACAGCTTATGTAAAGCTGGGAACTCAAATCCCTCAGAAAGAATATTATATAAGAGGGATTCAGTACTATTTTGTAACAGCAATAAATGATGTCTTAGTAGTCCTTCTTCCCTTTGGCTTTTGCATAGCTGCTCTTTGGAGGAAAAAATTGCAGTATATTTGGGGAGCAGCGGGCATTATCTTATATGGTTTGTATATCCTCCATATTGGTGGAGATTTTATGGTAGGAAGACATTTTACCGTTATGTTTTTCATGTCCTTATGCTTTTTCGCAAAGATGGATGAAGAACTGAATACAATGGAGAAAGGGGATAGAGTAAGAAGGGCTTTTGCGATTCTTACTATGGGGGGAATCCTTTTTACATTGACCATACCGTCGGCTATAGGAAACCAATATTTATTTGGGCATGAAAAATCCTGGCCTATTGCTGACGAACGAAGGTTCTATTTTCCTAATACAAGTCTGTTTAATAATTTGGGCCAGAATATGAAAGAAGGAAAGGTTATAAGAGCTGCCTGGAATGAACAGGGAATTTTGGAACTGCGTTCAATTGGGGAAAAAGGGGGAATTCTTCCATTTGTTCCTGGCATTAGCATTTATTATAATTCGGACATGTATTTAAACGACCAATATGCATTAGGAGATCCTTTTTTATCAAAGCTTCCAGCAATTCGTCAGGAAAATTGGAGAATTGGACATATGCAAAGGGAGATTCCAGAAGGATATAACGAAACAGTGCAAACAGGGGTTAACGTAATAGTAAATAAAGATTTACGAGAGTATTATGACAAAATTGCTCTGATTACCCGGGGGGATTTATGGGATAAGGAAAGGATAGAGACAATTCTCAACATGAACTTGGGTAAGTATGATTATCTAATTGAGAATTACAAGGCGACATTAGATAATTAATGATTATAAAAATCTGTCTATTTGAAGGGGATAGAACATTCCAAAAGGATAGAAAGGTGTTGAACTAAAAAATGAAATATGGAAAAGAAAGATGGAGAAGTCAAGGAGTGAGAAGAAGAAAAAGATGGAGTAGGTCAAAATTACTGACAGTCTTAGGCATACTTTTTGCCGTCTATTTGGGATTTGCTATATTTTTTCAATCCCACTTCTTTTTTAGAACAAAGGCTGAGAGCATTAATTGTTCTATGAAAAATGTAAATCAAGTTCAAGAGCTTCTTAGCAGAGAATCTAGGACATACGAGCTAACCATTGAGGGGAGAGAGGGGCAAAAGGAGCTTATTACTGCAGAAGAGGTGGATTTAACCCCTATTTTTGATAGCAGTATTGGGGAACAATTAAAAAGTCAAAATGGGTTTTTATGGCCAGTTGCCATATTTAAAACAAACATAATTGATCTGCCTGTAGAAATACAATTTTCTGAGGAAAAGTTAAAAAAACTTACAGAACAGTTTATCTTTTATAAAGATGGAGTAGAAAAGGAACCTAAAAATGCATACATAGGGGAATACGAAAATGGGGAATTTCCAGTTATACAAGAGGAAGAAGGAACTTTACTAAATAGGGAGAAAGTATATGAAAAGGTGAAGGAATCCATTTCCAATTTAAGTCGTATCCTTGTGTTAGAAGAAGCAGAATGCTATGTTAAGCCAGAAATAACAAAAGACTCTGAGGCAATTAAAAAGGAACAGCAGGAGCTGAACAAATATTTAGGGGCTGTTATTACCTATGAATTTGGCGATGAAAAGGTCGTTGTGGACAGTGATGAAATTCATCAATGGCTTGTTTTGTCAGAAGAGGGAGAGGTAAGTTTAGATGAAGAGAAAGTCAGGGAATATGTGAATGGTCTGGCAAGAACTTATGATACCTTTGGGAGCAAAAGGGAATTTCGCACATCAAAGGGAGAAAATCTCACAATGACAGAAGGAGATTATGGGTGGTGGATGAACCGGCCTGAGGAGACAAAAGAACTGATTGAGGCAATAAAAACAGGAGAGACAATAACAAAAGAGCCTGTTTATCATGCCAAGGCTGCCCAGTATGGAGAAAATGACATTGGAGATACATATGTAGAAATTGATTTGACAAATCAGCATCTTTATTTATATTATAATGGAGTTCTCAAATTAGAAAGTGATTTTGTTTCTGGAGATATAAGAAAAGGATACAATACGCCAACAGGGGTATATGGTTTGACTTACAAAGAGAGGGACGCTACTTTAAATGGAGAAAACTACAGCTCTCCGGTAAGCTATTGGATGCCATTTAACGGAAATGTAGGAATGCATGATGCGAAATGGAGGAGTTCCTTTGGAGGAGAAATATATGTAAGGAATGGTTCCCATGGATGTGTCAATCTCCCTTATGAAAAAGCAAAAGAGATTTATGAGCATGTGGAAAAAGGTACGCCTGTTATTGTATATGGAGGTTACTCAGGTCCATCCAAAGAGGAACAAGATCTCATTGATCAGCAGAAAGCTTTGGAAGAATTGATGAATCAAAATCCTCTTGGCCTTCCAGGTATTCCAGGCATTCCCGGCCTTCCTCTTATACCTCAGGCTCCATTGACGCCAGAAGGGACGCCAGATACAGCTGTTCCCGCTGTTCCTTCTCCTGTGCCGGAGGCGGTTCCAGATGGAGCGCTGACACCAGAAGCGCCTCAATAAAAATTACAGAAGAGGGCTATTGACCTGAAATGAGCCTGGAAGTATAATAAAAGCGAACAAATGGAAAGGGGATTGAAAGAATGAAAAGGGACGTTGATTCTTGTCTTTACCAACATGGTAAAGACATATTAGAGTCAGATAGGTTTCAGTCAATGGAAAGTTTTATGCAGCACGGAAATGTATCTGTCTGTCAACATAGTATAAGTGTTGCAAGGGAAAGTATAAAATTTGTTAGAAAGTTTCATATATCATGTGATGAGAGAGCAGTAGTAAGGGGAGCTCTTTTACACGATTATTTCCTCTATGATTGGCATGAGAAAGCTCTATGGCATAATTGGCATGGATTTCGCCATCCAGGTATTGCCCTTCACAATGCTGTAAAAGATTATAGCATTTCTAAAATAGAGGGGGAGATTATTAAAAAGCATATGTGGCCTCTTACCATTATTCCCCCTTTGTGCAGGGAGGCATGGATTATTACATTGGTGGATAAGTATGTTTCTACGTTGGAAACTGTGGGGATCCGAAAGGCAAGTGACATAGAAAAAATTCCAGCAGGGCATTGATGTATAGAGCTATGGAAGGAAGTTTATATAAGAAGCTTAAAAAATATGGGCAGTCTCCTATTTATCCTTTTCATATGCCTGGACATAAAAGGAATATGGCTGGACATGGAATGGAAGATATGGCCGCTGTAGATATTACAGAAATAGAAGGATTTGATGACCTTCATCATCCAAAAGAAATATTAAAGGAGGCCCAGAAAAAAGTTGCTTCCTTATATGGAGCAGAGGAAAGCTGTTTTCTTATTAATGGAAGTACAGTGGGAATTTTAAGTGCAGTTAGTGGTTGCACAAAGAGGGGCGGTACTATTTTAATGGCCAGAAACTGCCATCGATCCGTTTATAATAGTGTATATTTACAGGAGCTTCATGCAGATTATTTATATCCCCTTTTTGTAAAAGAATTTGGCATAGCAGGAGGGATTTCGACTGAGCAAGTTGCACATGCCTTAGAGGCAAACAAGGAAATAGAAGCAGTCGTCATTACATCCCCTACTTATGAAGGCGTTGTTTCAGATGTTGCTTCTATTGCACAGATTGTGCATCAATATAATATTCCTTTAATTGTAGATGAGGCTCACGGAGCCCATTTTGGGTTTGACCCTTATTTTCCCCACAATTCTGTGAAAGAAGGTGCAGATGTAGTTATTCATAGCCTTCATAAAACATTACCAGCTCTGACCCAAAGCGGAGTTATTCATTTTAATGGGGAGTTGGCAGATAGAAGAAACATTAAAAAATATCTTAGTATTTATCAAAGCAGCAGTCCCTCCTATTTGCTGTTGGCAAGTATGGAACAGTGCATTGCCCTTTTAAAAGAGAGGGGAAGAGCGCTGTTTTCTTCTTATATAGACAGGCTGGAAACATTTCGAAAAGAGACAGAAAAATTAAACCATATAAAAATAATAAATAAAGATTTGGAAGGAAAATGGGGAATTTACCAGTATGATCTGGGAAAAATACTTATATCTTTAAAAAACACAAATAGGACAGGAAGAGAAATATACAAACATTTACTTTCAAACTATAAACTTCAAATGGAAATGGCAGGAAAAGATTATGTTCTGGCAATGACAAGTATCATGGATAAAGTAGAAGGAATGAACAGGCTTTTCCAGGCATTGACGGAAATAGATGCTAGTCTAATAAGAAAAAAATCCATAGAAAAAGATATGGTTTATGGAAAGGCCATTATAAAATGCTCTATATGGAAAGGGGAAAATACTCATAAAATGAAAGTAAGTTTTACAGAAAGTTTAGGCAAAGTAAGCGGACAGTATGTTTACTTATATCCTCCTGGAATACCCTTGATTGCCCCAGGGGAGGAGGTGACGAAAGAGTTTCTAGACCAAATTAGAGAATATAGGGCAGAAGGTTTTGCTTTACATGGATTAGAAGATATGGATGATGAGAAGTTGTGGATTTTAAACAATAAAGATGAGATATTAGAAAGGGATGGTATAAAAAATGAGAAAAACAAAGATTGTATGCACAATTGGACCTGCTTCGTCAGATGAAGATACATTAAGAGAATTAATGAAGTCTGGTATGGATGTTGCCAGATTTAATTTTTCCCATGGAGTTCATGATGAAAAAAGGGAAATTATGAACCGTCTAAAAAGAATAAGGGAAGAGTTAGGACTTAATATTCCAATTATGTTAGATACAAAAGGACCTGAAATCCGCCTTGGAGATTTCGTGGAAGATAAAGCCATATTAGAGGAAGGGCAGACCTTTGTCTTGACAACAGAAGAAATACAAGGAACCAATGAAAGGGCAACTATCACATATAAAGATCTCCCAAAGGATGTAAAAAAGGAGGACAAAATATTAATTGACGATGGTTTAATAGAGATGGAAGTTTTGGAAGTCTTGGAGACGGAAATTATATGTAAGGTTTTAAATGGGGGAAATGTGTCAAACCATAAAGGAATAAATGTGCCGAATGTCCATCTTTCTATGGAATATATGAGCCAGCAGGATAAGGCTGACATTTTATTTGGAATTCAGGAAAAAGTTGACTTTGTTGCAGCTTCCTTTGTGAGAACGGCTGAAGATGTTAATGAAATCCGAAATTTTTTAAAGAATAATGGAGGAGAGTTTATACAAATTATCTCAAAAATTGAGAACCTTCAAGGAATTCGAAATTTAGATTCTATATTAGAAGTATCTGACGCCATCATGGTTGCCAGAGGGGATATGGGAGTGGAAATACCTTTGGAAGATGTTCCTGTTTACCAGAAACGAATGATTAAAAAGGCAATAGCATTAGGAAAACATGTTATAACAGCAACCCAGATGCTGGATTCCATGATGAAAAATCCAAGACCTACAAGGGCCGAGGCAACAGACGTGGCCAACGCCATCTATGACGGGACAAGTGCAGTTATGCTCTCAGGAGAGACAGCTTCTGGAAGCTATCCCATTGAGGCAGTTAAAACAATGGATAAAATCGCTATACGTACAGAAGCAGACATTGATTATATAGGCAGATTCCACAAAATAGAAAACACTGATGAAATATTAAGTATAACCAATGCAATTTCCCATGCCACCTGCGCAACAGCTATGGACATTTATGCAAAAGCCATTATTACTGTTACATTGTCAGGATTTACTGCCCGCATGGTTTCCAGATTTAGACCTAAATGCACTATTGTAGGTTTTAGTTCAAATCCTGTTGTTTGTAGACAGATGAACTTAATTTGGGGAATTAAGCCAGTTTTCATTGAGGAAGCTTCCAACAGCGACGAGCTTTTAGAAATTGCGGAGAAAAAGGCATTGGAATTAGGCTATATAGAAAAGGGAGATAAAGTAGTATTTACTGCTGGTGTGCCTATTGGAACCCCAGGAATGACAAATTTATTAAAGGCAGTTGAAGTAGAATAAAAGGAGAAAAAGCTTGAAGCAGTAAATGATGGGAAAAATATTCTATATGATGGGAAAAAGTTCTGTTGGAAAAGACACAATATACCAAAAGCTTTTGGAGGATCAGGAGCTGAATCTAAAAAAAATTATTCTGTATACTACAAGGCCAATAAGGACTGGAGAATTGCAGGGAAAGGAATATTTTTTTGTAAGTGATAAAAGATGTGCAGAGCTTAAAAAGAGAGGGAAAATAGTAGAATTGCGCTCTTACAAAACTTGTCTTGGAGATTGGAAATACTTTACGGTTGATGACGGACAAATAGCATTAGATAATGGAAATTATATAGTAATGGGTACACTAGAGTCCTATAACCAAACAAAGGCATATTATGGAAAGGAAAACATCATTCCTATAATGCTTATCCTAGATGACGCAACAAGGCTTCAGAGAGCTTTAGATCGGGAAAAAACCCAGGATTTTCCCCAGTATGAGGAGTTGTGTAGAAGATTTCTCGCAGATACAAAAGATTTTTCTAAAGAGAAGATAGAAGAGGCAGGAATAAAAAGTTTTTTTAAAAATGAAAACTTAGAGGATTGCCTGGAAAAAATCAAAAAATGTATTAGAAATACTATATATTAAATGTAAAAGATATGCTATAATCAGTACAAAGACAGAGGTGATTCCATGGAAATCAAAGTAGGTCCTACCGTTCCAGCTGCTCCAACAGAGCATACAACACAAATTCAACAGACAGACAATGCATTTAAGTTTACTTTAGTCAGCCATGTAGAAGAACAAGAGCTGAAAGAAAAACTAACTTTGTTAATGGAGGAGATCACCCAGCAGGGAAAGAAAATTACAAAGCGCAAAGACGTCAGGGATATGCGAAAGTATCGCAGCTTGATCAAAGATTTCATGAACGAAGTGATTAATCATTCCCATGAATTTTCCAGAGAAAATTTTTTGGATAGAAAGGGACGTCATAGAGTGTATGGAATTATAAAGTTAGTGGACAAAAACTTAGATGACTTAGCAGCGGAGCTAATGAAGGAGGAAAAGGATAATATTTCCATACTTAATAAAATCGGTGAAATTACAGGACTCTTATTGGATATTTTTACATGATAAGAAATCCAAATAGGAAAGGCATGGGGATAAAATATGGCTGGATTTCAGGACATCATTGGACAAGAGCATATAAAAGAGCATTTAATGAACGCATTGGGTCAACACAAAGTTTCCCATGGGTATCTTTTTCATGGTGAAAGGAAATCTGGAAAAGAATTTATAGCAAAAATATTTGCCATGGCTTTACAATGTGAAAAGGAAGGGATAGAACCATGCCAGCAGTGCCATTCCTGCAAACAGGCCCTTTCCTCCAATCATCCTGATATTATTTCAGTAACCCACGAAAAGCCAAACAGCATTGGCGTTGAAGATATTCGAGTACAAGTGAACCAGGATATTTGCATAAAACCATATAAGGGCAGCAAAAAAGTATATATTATTAATGATGGAGAGATGATGACAATTCAGGCACAAAATGCTTTGCTAAAAACATTAGAAGAGCCTCCTGGATATGTTGTTATTATGCTCTTGGTTTCTAATCTCTCAGCTATTCTGCCAACCTTGATTTCTAGGTGCATTGTTATGAATATGCACCCAGTGGAGGAGAAACAAATAAAAAAGTATTTGATGGAAAAAATAAAAGTGCCTGATTACAAGGCGAATATGTGTGTTGCTTTTGCTAGGGGAAACCTAGGAAAAGCAAAGGCATTGGCTTCATCAGAAGATTTTGACAAGATGAAAGAAGAGGCAGTGACTGTTTTAAGACATATGGATGAGTTGGAGATTGGAGATTTAAATGCAGCCATAAAGAGAATACAAGAATTTAAGTTAGATATTCATGACTATTTGGACATACTTATGATATGGTATAGGGACGTGCTTCTGTTTAAAGCAACCAATGATATAAATGAACTTATTTTCAAAGATGAAATATCCTATATACATAAAAGAGCTAATAAAAGTGCCTATGAAGGGATAGAAAGGATTCTGAACGCCATAGACAAGGCAAAGGCAAGACTCAATGCAAATGTAAACTTTGATTTGACTATGGAGCTGCTAATGCTTACAATAAAGGAGAATTAAAGAATGACAAAGGTAATTGGAGTCAGATTCAGGGCTGCTGGGAAGATCTATTTCTTTGATCCAAAGGATTATGAGATAGTTAAAAATGGACATGTTATTGTAGAGACAGCCAGAGGGATAGAATATGGAACCGTTGTCTCTGGACCAAAGGAGATAGACGACGAAAAAGTAATTCAGCCATTAAAACCAGTTTTGAGAATTGCCACACCAGAAGATGATGTTATTGAGAAGAAGAATAAGGAAAAGGAAAAAGAAGCATTTAAAATCTGCCTTGAAAAAATAAAAAATCATAAGTTAGAAATGAAACTCATTGATGCAGAATATACATTTGATAATAATAAAGTGTTATTTTATTTTACGGCTGATGGAAGAATTGACTTCAGAGAGCTTGTAAAAGATTTAGCCTCTATATTTAAGACAAGAATCGAACTGCGCCAAATTGGTGTTAGAGATGAGACAAAGATTTTGGGAGGAATTGGAATTTGTGGAAGGACTCTATGCTGCCATACATTTTTGTCTGAGTTTGTCCCAGTATCTATTAAAATGGCAAAGGAACAGAATTTATCCTTAAACCCAACGAAAATATCTGGGGTATGTGGCAGACTTATGTGCTGTTTAAAAAATGAGGAAGAAACTTATGAGTATTTAAATAGAAAACTGCCTGGTATTGGAGACTATGTTACGACAGATGATGGACTTAGAGGAGAGGTATCTAGCGTCAACGTACTCCGTCAGCTAGTAAAGGTTATTGTAGAAATAGAAGACGAGAAGGAAATAAAAGAGTACAAGATTAGCCAGTTAAAATTTAAGCCAAGACATAAAAAAGAGAAAATTGATTTCTCAGATGATGAACTAAAAAAACTAGAAATTTTAGAAAAAAAAGAAGGAAAATCAAAATTGGATGACAATTGAATTAAAAGATGGGGAACGTTTGGATGATTTACACAGAAAAGGTTACTTTCTTATCCAAAATAAAGATAAATTTTGTTTTGGGATGGATGCAGTTCTCCTTTCATGGTTTACACAAGTAAGTGAGGGAGAAAGAGTTTTAGATTTGGGAACAGGCACTGGCATCATTCCTATTTTACTAGAGGCAAAGACGAAAGGGGAACATTTTACAGGGATAGAAATACAGAAGGATTGTGCAGACATGGCTATGAGAAGCGTGTCTTATAATAAATTAGATCAGAAAATCCATATTATAAATGGAGATATGAAAGAGGCAGGGAAATTTTTTGACGCTGCTTCTTTTGACGTTGTTACAACAAATCCTCCTTACATGATTGGAAGTCATGGAATAAAAAATAAAAAAGAGACAATAGCCATAGCAAAACATGAAATTTTGTGTACGTTATATGATGTTATAACTGCAGCAGCTAAGTTTCTAAAACCAGGTGGAAGATTTTATATGGTGCACCGTCCTTTTCGTCTGCCAGAAATATTTCATATATTGGGTAGTAAGGGCCTGGAGCCTAAAAGAATGCAACTGGTTCACCCATATATTGATAAAGAGCCCAATATGGTCTTACTAGAGGCAAGGAAAGGGGGAAGACCTAGAATGAAAGTAGAAAAGCCTCTTATTGTATATAAAGAAAAAAATAGTTATTCTAAGGAGCTTATTCAAATCTATGGCTATTGCAATGATGAGGGAGGAGACAGCCTATGAGGGGAAAGCTATATATATGTGCCACTCCCATAGGAAATTTAGAAGATATTACATGGAGGGTGATAAGAACTTTAAAAGAGGTAGATTTAATTGCAGCAGAGGATACAAGGCATAGTAGAAAGTTATTGAATTATTTTGAGATTTCCACTCCTTTAACAAGTTATCATGAACATAATAAATATGACAAAGCAAAGGAACTAATTAAAAGAATGAGAGAGGGGGAAAACATTGCACTAGTTACAGATGCAGGAACTCCTGCTATCTCAGATCCAGGAGAGATCCTTGTGAAAATGTGTTGTGAGGAAAATATGGAAGTTACTTCATTACCAGGAGCCACTGCTTGTATTACAGCACTTACCTTATCTGCCTTATCTTCAAAAAGATTTTCCTTTGAAGGATTTTTGCCAAGGGATAAAAAACAAAGAAAGGAAATATTAAACCAAATAGAGAATGAGGAAAGGACCATATTATTTTATGAAGCTCCTCACCATTTAAAAGAAACATTACAAGAAATATATGCAAAAGTAGGGAATAGAAAAATAGCTGTTTGTAGAGAATTAACAAAAAAATACGAGACAGTTTTTCGAGGTACGCTGGAAGAAATCATAAAATATTATGAGAAAAATAACCCAAGAGGGGAATATGTTCTTGTATTAGATGGAATAAATAAAACAAAAAAAATATTGGAAGATCAAAAAAATTGGAAGGAAATAGATGTAGAGGAACATATGAAAATTTATGAGAAAAGAGGACTTTGCAAAAAAGAGGCTATGAAGCAGGTAGCGAAGGATAGAGGGATTAGTAAAAGAGAAGTTTATCAATTGCTTTTATAATTGTCAAAAGACGGCACAAAGTTACAACTTTGCATTTAAAGGGAAAAGTTAGAAAAAAATATTGACAGTACAAATTATATGAAATATACTTTGATTATTAAATTTGGTTAAGATGATGAAATTAAAAGGAGAGAGAAATGTTAGAGAGAGTATCTGAAATTATAACTGAGCAGTTTAATTTAGAAGGGGTAACAATTACAGAAGAGTCTTCATTTAAAGACGATTTAGGAGCAGATTCTTTAGATTTATTTGAGTTGGTTATGGCTTTTGAAGAAGAATATGGAATAGAGATTCCTCCAGAAGATTTAGAGCAGCTCACCACTGTAGGTGCAGTTATTGAATACATGAAAAGCAAAGGGGTAGAAGCATAATTCCCTTTTACATAAGGGGACAGCTGACAATGAAATGTCAGCTGTCCTCTGTATTTTTTAATTATCAATTTTAAAGCCAGCAAGCTCAGCCAGTTGTTTAATACTGTTTTTAGAAACCTTCTTTCCATGAAATTCAATTAAGTTGTCGGCTTCTCCAGTAAATACATCAGAAGGGGAATACTTTTCTAAGATAATTCTTTCACCATCTACATAGATGTGAAGGGATTCCCTATCTTCCATATGGAGATGCTTTCTTAGCTCCATAGGTAGCGTAATACGTCCAAGTTCATCAAGTTTTCTTACAACACCTGTATCTGTCATATTTCTCATCCTCCGTGTTTTATTATACATAGTTTGACAAATTACGACCTTATTATACCAGTAAAAAACTGGAAAATCAATACTATTTAGAAAAAAAATTATAAAAATTAAATAAAAAAATGAAAATTGTTTTTTATTTGTATGAAATATATGTATTATTTAAGTGAATTTATGTAATATTTTATAAGCTCCAAAAGACGAAAAAAAGGGGAGAAATAAACAACAGATGGAATACAATATGTAGTATTGCGACTTTGACATACGAATTCATTTATATAATATAAGACAAAATACGACAATTTAATTATTGTTTTACAACTCCTTTTTTAGGGAAAAACTTTTAGTGCTATTATTAGAAAATAATAGTTCAAAAGTAGTTCCTTCTTTATGACAACTGGAAACCTTTATTTCAATGTTGTGTCGATTGGCAATTTGTTTGGCAATAGGCAGTCCCAGCCCAGTGCCATTTCGATTCTTATCATTGTCAGATTTATAAAAGCGGTCAAATATATAAGGGAGTTCTTCAGGAGAAATTCCACACCCATGATCAGAGATGGAAATTTCTGCTTTTTCTTCGCTTTTTCCAAGGGAAAGACAAACGGTCTGTTTGGATGATGAAAACTTTAAGGCATTGTCCATAATAATCATGAGCATTTGGCGGATACGTCTGTAATCTCCATAATATATAAAGTATTTTACGTGATCAGAAACTGTAATGGATACATATTTATCAACTGCTGCCTGGCGCATAGAGCGGCCAACATCAGCTACAATGTCACTAAGATAAAATACGTCCATGTCCAGCTGAAATTCTGCATTTTGAAGGCGGAACAAATCTAAGAGATCATTAATGAGCCTCTCCATATGGAGAGCTTCTGCAAGCATTTGTTCATAATATTCAATAACCATCTCTGGACTTGAAATAATTTTGTCCATTAACGCCTCAATAGAACCTCGAAGCACAGTAACAGGAGTGCGGAGCTCATGGGAAATATTTGTAATGAAGTCATGCCTCATTTGTTCTAACTTAGTTCTTTCTTGGTCAACTTTATTTAGCCGTTCTGCCAAATGATCCATGACTTTAGCCAGCTGCCCAATCTCATCTTTTCTGTTCACTCCCGTTTTGACAGTATAATTTCCCTCTGCCAATAAAAGGGCTGTATCTTTCATTCGTTTTAGTGGTTTAGCCAGACAATAAGAGAGAAGGCTAGAAAATACAATTGCGAATATAAGGGCAATGGCAATGCTTGTTATAAGGATAGTAAATCCGTGGGAAGCTGCGTTGTCAATTCCACTAATTGGAGAGTGAAGAAGTAAGGCGGCAACAATTTCCTCATTTTTGTCTCTAATCGGTGTGCCTATTGTTAAACTGGGAGCACCTAAAATACAAGAGAAATCATCACAGCATGTAGTTTCCCCTAGAAAAACCTTTTGAAGGCTTCTTTTAGAGCTCTCAGGCATGTTCTTTAAGCAAACGTCATGATGGGATAGAAGTTTAAAATCCTTATTGATAATCCAAATATCAGCCATTGCAATTTGATCTAGACAAAGAAAAAATAGATCGAAATGCTCTTCCTTTTCAGAAGGATTATCTACATTAGGGAGGAAATCTAGAAAATTTGCCTCGGACAAAATTCCTGCAATGGAAATAGCCTTTGACTCTAATTCCAATCGGTGAATTTCCATCGTATGTTTACGGAACAATAAAATAAAAATAAAACAAATGACAAAAGAAAATAAAACTTGGGCAATGACAAAATAAAGAGTAAGTTTTAAAACAATTTTAGATTTCATGGGATAATACCTCAAATTTATATCCTATTCCCCAGACTGTTTTAATTTCCCAAAAGGGATGGGGAACCTTTTCTAGTTTTGCCCTCAGCCTTTTAATGTGTGAATCGACGGTTCTGGAATCTCCATAGTAATCATAGCCCCATAAGCTGTCCAAAAGGTTTTCTCTGGAAAAGACTTTTGTTGGATTTGTGGCAAGAACCCATAATAAATCTACTTCTTTTTTTGTCAATGCTATTTTTGTACCCCCAATGGTAACGCAATAATTACTTAATTCAATAGACAAGTCTTTGATAGAGCAAACATTTTCCTTTTGGGAGCCTGTTTTTTCAATCCGCCTTAATATAGCCCGGACTCTTGCCATAACTTCTCCAGGGGAAAAGGGTTTTACAATATAATCGTCCGCCCCTGTATCTAAGCCCATTATTTTTTCAAAATCTTCGCCTCGGGCAGTTATCATAATAATTGGAACATCCGATTGACTGCGAAGCTGACGGCAAACTTCAAAACCATCTATTTTAGGCATCATGACATCTAACAGCACAATGGAAGGATGGTATTTTTGGTATTGAAAAAGGGTTTGTTCCCCATCATAAGCAAGAATAACCTGATAACCTTCTTTTTTGGCATAAATTTCTAAAATAGAACAAATTTGCTTATTATCATCTGCAATTAACATGACAGGAGCTGTCATATAGTTTTATCCTTCTTTCTGCCATAATTTTTTATATGATAAAATATAATTGTGGCAATTTTAAGGCTATTTTATACAAAGTCAATATTTAAAAATTGAAAGGGATAAATCTGGATTGCTGACACTGTATATAAAATAAATTAAAAACAAGGATGGGACTAAATGATTATGAAAAATATATTCATTATTGATGATGATATAGATATTGGAAATATGCTTGAGGAGACATTGATAAAGGAAGGGTATAGGGTTTCTCGGGCTTACTCTGGAACAGAAGCGTTATTTGTGCTGCGTAGTGCAAAGCCAGATCTTGTATTGTTGGATTTAATGCTGCCAGGGCTAAATGGTGAAGAAGTTTTGTCACAGATTAGGGGGATGCCTGTTATTGTAGTGAGCGCTAAAATTGATATTGACAACAAAGTAGCTTTACTCCTTGGAGGTGCAGTAGATTATGTTACAAAACCTTTTAACATGAAAGAGCTTTTAGCGAGAATTTCTGTACATCTTAGAAATAGGGCAAGTATATCTGACTCCTTTGTACTGACATTTGATGATATGATTCTCAATATGGATACCCATATAGTGAGCATTGACAATGTGGAGATAAAATTAACAAGAACCGAATATGCTATTTTAAAGATTTTAATGCAAAATCCTTTACAGGTTCTTACGAAATCCTTACTTTTAGACCGTATTAGCGAAGATACTCCTGATTGTACAGAAAGTTCTCTAAAAATGCACATTAGCAATTTAAGAAAAAAACTTCGAGGGGTAAATGGTAAAGAGTATATTGAAGCAGTCTGGGGAATTGGCTTTAAAATGAAAACAGAATAAATCTTTACTCTTTCTTTACGAATCTCTTTACCCTTTTCTTTACCTATTGTAGATATAATATCCATATCATTGAAATGGAGGTTAAATCTATGGATTATATTTTAAGTACAAAGGATTTATGTAAAAAATATAAAAGTTATAAAGCCCTGAATGGACTATCCATGAATGTTCCTAAAGGAGGAATCTATGGTTTTGTAGGGAAAAATGGCGCTGGAAAGACAACTCTTATTCGCCTCATTTGTGGTTTGCAAGAGCCTACATCTGGAGAATATACTCTGTTTGGCAGGAAAAATTTCGATAAAGATATTTTAAAGTCACGAAGAAGAATGGGGGCAGTTGTAGAAACTCCTTCCATTTATCTTGATATGACAGCAGTGGATAATCTTAAAATTCAATATCGAATTATAGGCCTTCCTTCCTTTGACGGACTGGATAATATTTTGAAATTAGTAGGACTTGAAAATACTGGTAAGAAGAAGGCAAAAAACTTCTCTCTTGGTATGCGTCAAAGATTAGGCATTGCCATTGCTCTCGTTGGCGACCCGGATTTTCTGGTCTTAGATGAACCAGTAAATGGGCTTGACCCTCAGGGAATTATTGAAATGAGAGAGTTGATTTTGAAATTGAATAAGAAACAGCAAATTACATTTTTAATTTCCAGTCATATTTTGGATGAATTGTCAAAACTTGCAACACATTATGGTTTTATTAATAAGGGACAAATTATAAAAGAA
>CANOLZ010000031.1 GCA_947567075.1 uncultured bacterium | reverse complement strand
GTCCATGCCTTTACATAATTTTCAAAATGAATGCCTGATTCAAACTTTAAGGCATTGCCTAAAAATATTTCCTTTGTCGTGGAAAAGCTTGCAGCCGCTACCCATCCTAAGAGCAGGAAAGTGAACAATACCCAGATCATGACAATGATATAGCCAGGTAGAAGACGCATTTCTTTTTTCAAATTCCATTTCTCTCTTATTTCCTTTTCCTTTGCCATCCTTCCCCATCTCCTTCCTAAAATTCAATATCATCATCTTTTAATGCCAGATTACAAACCCAAAATATAATAACTACACATATGCTTAACAATACGCCTATGGCAGCCCCTAATCCTGCATTTCTCTCTGTCACAGAGTTTCCAGCCCCAAAAATCTGAAGATACATATACACCATAGGAGTGATAGTGGCTGTATCTGCTGTAACCGTAGAAAAAAGCTGAGACCAGACAAAGAATGCTACAGAACTGACACTCCACATAGTAATATTCGTTTTAATGACTCCTTTTAACAATGGTAATGTAATAAAATAAAACTGGCGCACTTTGTTGGCACCATCTAATGTAGCCGCTTCATAATATTCTGCTCCAATTCTCTCAATTCCACTTGCAAAAATTAACATATGATAACCTACCATGCCAAAACAGTAAGCAAAAAGCAAAGCCCAAAACTTGTTCGTCGTATCTAAATATTGGATTTTTGCCAATTTATCCATATGTAATGTAGTAAAAAGGGATTTCAACAGACCAAATTTAGGACTATATACATATTGAAGCCACATTGTGGCCAGTGCTACTGCACTAACAATATTAGGCATATAAATGACCGCCCTGAAAAAACTTTTAAATCGAATTCCACTTGTTATGATTACTGCAAAGAGAAGGGCCAAACACATAACAAGTATTCCACCTATCAGCCATATACGGAACATATTCCACATAGATGTTAAAAACAGCTTTGTTTGAAACAGACGGATAAAATTACTAATTCCTACAAAACTCCATTTAGAAACATTATCGGTCACTCCCTCAATTTTGAAAAAACTCATTGCGAATGTCCTGCAAATAGGATATAAAAATACAATCATAAACATCAGTACTGCTGGGGCAGTAAAGGCTACAATCATCGTTTTATTCTTTTTCACAAGCAAGACCCCCTTTCATTACTATGTCTTGAAAAATATGGTGGCAGCGTATACACGATGCCACCATATTTCTTCTCCATACTGTTGCCCTTTATTTTCCTGCGCTAATCATAGCATCTACAAATTCCTGGGCAGTCATAGTATTGCCACATAATTTCAAGAAGTTTTCCTTAATAATAGGCGTTAAGTCAGCATTGGCTTCCGCACCTGCTGCCCATGGGTAACGTACTTTCATACTTTCCATAACAGGTTTTACACTTTCCATCATCTCTGGCCACTGAGTATTCCTTGTATCAGAAGGAATGCCGACAGATAATTCCGATAAAACCTTATCGTATTCCCCTTTTGTAATATATTCAATTAATTGAAAAGCGCTTTCTGCGTTCTTTGAATCTTTATTGATTGCAAATACTTGGGCCCCATAGTTGGCTGCATCTATTCCATCCACTCCTCCTTCTAAAGCAGGGTAGCTAAAGCATCCCCATTTGAAAGTAGCAATATCTTTTACTTCATTGGGAAGCCAGGAGCCATTCAAATACATTGCAGCTGTTCCTAGAGCTAATTCTGAATTTTGTCCTGCCGGCCAGACATTTCCCTCAATCGTTTCAGAAAAATATCCTTTTGATGCTAATTCTGCATAATCCTCCGCCGTTTTTTTCACTGCCGGATCATCCCATTTGCCTTCCTTTACAATGGTTTCCACTGCTGGCTCTCCTATGAGGCGGCTCATATGATATCCAAACATGCTCGTAATATAAGCGTCATCACAAGTAATAGGCGTATATCCTGCCGCCTTGATCTTCTCACAGGCGTCCAGTAACTCTGCCCATGTAGCCGGGGCTTTTGTCACCCCTGCCTCCTCAAAAATTTCCGTATTATAAAAGAAGGCAAATACATTTGGCTGATAAGGAATGGATTTTAATGTTCCTCCACCCACTTCCCTGCAGGCTGCTATTAATCCCTGGCTAGCTGTGGACTCATAATCAGAGGACTTTACAAGTTCCTCCAGATCCATTAAATATGTCGACCATGTAGTATTTACTCTGTCAATATCTTCATCAAATAAATCAATGGCTGTTCCTGCATCAAGAGCCGGGGAAAGTCCTTCCCTAATTCCTGTCCGCCCTTTAAACTGTAAGTCTACCTCAATTCCTGTATCTGCCGTAAAAGCTTCCACTGCCTGAGAAATTGCCTGTCCTTGGGGTTCTGTTGCTTCCCACATTGACCAATACACCAGTTTTCCCCCTTCTGTTGTGCTGGCTGTCTCGTCCTTTGTGTCATCTTGGCTTTGCTGTTCTGTAGATGAAGAATCTGCTCCTGAAGATTGACCACATCCTGTCATCATAATAGCTGTGAAACTGGCTAACAGAGCTGCACAAAAAAGTTTCTTTTTCATGATTATTCCCTCCCTATATTAAATTTTCTGATAATTGTATGTTTTTCTTGTTTCTTACAACTATTAACATCATTTTAATATAACTATCTTTTTTTTTCTTTATCCTATCTCATATGTAATTTGCACAATCTGCATTTTTTAGTTGATATCTCTTATTATTTATCTTATAATATTTATTATTTATATATATTATACAATCTAATCTTTTATTAAAAAACTTTTTATATATTTTAGGACAAAAATAGGGTTGGAAAAATACATTTTTTATACATATTTTCTTTTCGTTTGGTTCTTTAAAACTTAGAATTTTTAGAAAGGTATACTATTTATGGCGTACGAAAGCATTACTCTAAATTCAGCATTTACAATTACAAAAATTATATCTATCCACTATTTTGAATATATGAATGATTTTTCTTTTCCAGGGGAATCTCATAATTTTTGGGAATTTTTATGTGTTGATAACGGTTCAGTCCGTGTAGTCGCCGGCACTTCTACGTATATTTTAAAAAAAGGAGATATTATTTTCCATAAGCCTAATGAATTTCATAATGTTGAAGCTTGGGGAAATATGGCTCCTAATCTCGTTGTCATTAGCTTTGAATGCCATTCTTCCTTTATGCATTTTTTTGAACATAAACTACTTCGTATTGGAGACATAGAACGTACACTTTTAGCCCAGATTATAAAAGAAGCCCGTCTTACTTTTCTAAGCCGTTTAGACGACCCATACTGTGAAAAATTAATCAGGAAGGAAAAAGTTCCTTTTGGTTCTGAGCAATTGATTCAGATGTATTTACAGCAAGTGCTCATTGGGCTAATACGTGCCCACAACAAAACTTCCTTAGAACCTCTCCTTCCTAAAACAACAACGTTAAAAAATAAGAGTGCGCTATTTTATAAAGTGCACTCTTATATGGAGGAAAATGTCGATCGTCGTATTACTATTGAACAAATATGTAAAGATAATTTAATAGGGCGCTCCATTCTTCAAAAATTATTTCAGGAATACACTGGATGTGGGATTATTGACTACTTTTCAAAGTTAAAAATTAAAAAAGCAAAACAAATAATCCGCAATCAGCACATGAACTTCTCGCAGATTGCGGATTCCCTAGGTTACTCCTCTATTCATTACTTCTCTAGACAATTTAAAAAAATTACAGGATTAACGCCATCCCAATATGCCTCCTCCATCAAAGCCCTCTCAGAAAAGCAAGAAAAGATATAAATATACAAATAATAGGAGTTAAAAGAGCAGACATTCTTTTTATTCTATAGCAATTATGCTTTGCCACAGCATTTCTTATATTTTTTCCCACTTCCACAAGGGCATGGATCATTGGGATAAATTTTATTTCCTTTCACAATCGTTGTGGAACTTTTCTGCTCTTTGTACAATTCCTTTAATCTCTCTTCTGAGTATATGTCTTTCCACTCTTCCAATTCATAAAGCCAGTCCGCCTGAGCGGCAACCATGTTTTTATAAAGACGCTCCTTGTCAAATTCCAGACTTACCTCTGTATTCTCGTCCATTTCTTCAATAGGATTTTCCTCTTTTAAACTCTCGTTAATTCCGTCTAAAAATCCTACCATAGTCATAATATCTACCTTATACTTTTCCGCCAGCTCCTTAACTGTTCCCTTTACAGCCTGATCGGGATTTTTAAGGAGCTCTTGGTAGATCTCTTTCTCTCTTTGAAAATAGGCGCCCCAAAGTCTCTGTAAATCTCCTTTATTGGCAGTCTGGGAATAGGCTTTCTCTCTCCACTGATCTAATAAACTCATGTTCTTACCATCCTTTATCACTTTTCTTCCATATTCATTTTCTCTTTGTATATAAGAATTCTTTTATAGTATATAACATTTTTTAAATAATTTCAAAAAATTTTTTTCTCTAGTGTATAAATCTTTTTTTCAAGGCTATAATAAAGATAAGTCATTGGAACCCCCTTCCATTGATGATACTAATACGAAAGAGAATATATACTTATCCTCCCCTTGGGGTAATGGAATTTTTTCTGGAACTGGCTTTCCCAGATAATCTTCCATTATCCCTTTTATATTTCCACATCAAACCTTTTTTTGCCCTTCCCTTCTTGTTTTTTCTCTTCTACCTTTACAGGGCCAATTATTTTCCATATAAATTCCTTTATTTTCTCAAGGAGCTTTTGGATAAACATGTCTTCCTTTCTTTCTGACTCCCCAATTTTTTCATCTCTCTCTATTATTTTCTGTCCACCCCATAGTTTTTGTCCTGGTCCATACCCATATTCCTCATCTATATCATAGAGAAACCCATCTTTATACGTAATAGAAAGATTCATGTCTTCCACACTGTCCAGGCCATATTTTCCAAGGCGCACCAAATAGGGCTTATAAATCGATGAAGCCTTGGTCCTATAAACCGATGGTATTTTTGGAGAATGCATATATAATTCCATAATATCTGTACCTGTCTCTGTGTAAAACCTGCCTTCCTCCCTTGTCAATTCTCTTAAGTCATAGCCAGTATTGAATTTTACTTCCCAAAACAACCGATATTTTCCTTCTCCTTCTTCACTCCACTGCCCCCTATGCCCTTTTACGCAGGATAATATATGCTGATAAAGATTCCTTGGTATTTCTTCCTTGTTTAATAGAACCCCTAAAGTATCTTTCTGTTCTCCCCCCTCTACGGTCAGCCTATAATCATATGGATGAATAGTAAATACATATTCCTCACCTTCTTGGAAAAAAATAGAATTCTTCCTCCACATCTCCTGAAGCTGGCTGTTTATAATCCTTCTTTCCATTTGCAATTCTTCTACTGACTTCCTTTGTTCTGTCCCTGCTGCCCTGACTGGATCCCTTTTCTCCTCTCTTTTTACGTATGTTTCCCCCAAAAACATTTCATCGTTCCAAATACTTTGCTCATAGGAATTAATCTTCTTACTTAATGGAACCTGGTTTTCTTCTTCCTTCTCCTCCTTATTCCTTTTTAGAGGATAATGAGAAGATGAATGATCCCTATATTCCCTTCCTTGGTATTCCTTTATTCCTGTAATACCCATATTTTTCCTCCCATTTTTAGCAGTCCCCCTAAGAATTGTGAAATATTTTGCATTTTACTTTTTCTTTATTTCTTTTTATATTTTTTTATAACTTCCTAAATAAACTCTTAATTTTTGCAACACAATTCATACACATTTATGTTCTATACTGTCTTTATCAAATGAATTTTATTATTTCATTTTGATGTAAAGTTACACTTTTTTAAACTTTTCCCCCTCAAAAAACAGCCGTATGACACGGCTGTTTTTTATTTTTGTAATCCTGAATTTAGAAAATGGCTTTCATATGCCTTTCTCTTCCTAAGATTCATCGCCTTCCTTTAACCTCTCTTCTTTCCTTCTAGCCGTCTCTTCCTTATCTACGTGAAAAAAACTGTTTATTATTTTAATCACGTCTCCTTCCTTTGTCTCCAATGGAAGCTTATATTTTGGAATTTTTATTTTGTTCTTCTCTTCGTCTTCA
Source organism: uncultured bacterium (assembly GCA_947567075.1). Classification (GTDB taxonomy): domain Bacteria; phylum Bacillota; class Clostridia; order Lachnospirales; family Lachnospiraceae; genus MGBC165282. The sequence goes on along the minus strand of CANOLZ010000031.1, from coordinate 15,477 downwards.
CAAATCGCATACGTTCCTTCAAATTCCTCAACTATATACTTCATCTCATTCTCCCTTTTACTTCATTCCTCCCTGGACTCTGTAACGATATTCCAGATTTTTTTTAATCATACCATTTTTATAAGTAGAATGGAACCCTTTTCTATATTTTCTCAAATATTACTATTGATTTTTAAGAAAGGATCCGTTAGAGTTATGTTTAGAATCTTTGGACAGGAAAAGGCGTATTATGTGCAAGAATGGAGGATTACTATGAAATTAACGAAAAAACAAATGGGAGCATGGATAGCCATTTTTCTCATAGCCTCCCTCTATGTCCTTACTTTCTTCCTCTCCTTATGGAATCACCCAAAGGCTTTGACATTCTTTTTTGCCTCTCTTTGTTCTACCATTGCCCTTCCACTTATCATACATCTCTTTCTCATGATGAAAAACGTAAAAGATGGAAAAAGTTTATGGGACAACCCATACAAAAAGAAAAACTAAGTCAAGAAACCCCTATCTCCCTCAATTCCTTTAAAGCTTTCTCTCTGGAAGTGAACAGTATCGTATGTATACCGAATTTCTCCGCTTCCTTAAGATTTTTTTCCGTATCATCTAAAAATACACATTTCTCTGGAATAAGACTGTATCGGTCAATCAATGTTTCATATATTTTAGGGTCTGGCTTTATTAGCTTCTCTCTATAGGACAGTATTCCTCCGTCTGCATATTTTACAAAATCCATCTTTTCTTTGCATTCGTTAAAAGCCTTCTCACTAAAGTTGGACAATAATAATACTTTATATCCTTTTTCCTTTAATTCCAATATCCAGCTTTTGGCATAGTCATAAGGTTCTATAGTTCCCCTTAAATTTTCAAAAATCACTCGTATTTCTTTTTCCAAAGACGGATCATTTTGAATGAGCATTTGTAATATTTCTTCATCTGTATAAATGCCCTGATCAAACAAATACCATGTCTGGCTTCTTACTGTGGCATCTGCAAGGGCTTCCAGCTTCTGTCCTGTAAAACCCTTACTCTTAAAATGCTTTTCCCAACAAAAGTCTACTAAAACATTCCCAATATCAAATATTACAGTCTCAATCATCACTTGGTAACCTCTCTTTTACTTGTATATGATATCTTCCCTTCCAGGACCATTGCTGATCATAGTAATAGGGAATCCGATTCCTTCCTCTATAAATTCTATATATTTTCGGCAATTTTCTGGTAAATCTTCATATTTTCTAATTCCCCGAATATCGCAATTCCAGCCTGGCAGTGTCTTTAACACTGGTTTTGCCTTTTTTAAAAGTGTTGTTGTTGGAAAATCTGTCGTTACCTTTCCATTTATCTCATAACCAATACATACAGGGATCTCCTCTAAGTATCCTAGCACATCTAATACAGTAAAGGCCACATGGGTAGCTCCCTGAATTCTGCATCCATATTTAGACGCTACAATGTCAAACCACCCCATTCTCCTTGGCCGCCCTGTAGTGGCTCCGTACTCTCCTCCATCTCCCCCTCTCTTCCTTAGCTCCTCTGCCTCCTGTCCAAATATTTCTGACACAAAGGCACCTGCTCCTACTGCTGAGGAATATGCTTTACATACTGTAATAATTTCTTTCAATTCATATGGAGGAATCCCTGCCCCTACTGCCCCATAAGCAGCCAATGTAGATGAGGAAGTTACCATTGGATAAATGCCATGATCGGTATCCTTTAAAGAACCTAACTGTCCTTCTAACAAAATTTCTTTTCCTTCCTTTAATGCATTCCATAGATAAAGAGACGTATCGCAGACATAAGGTTCCACCATTCTTTTGTATTCCATCATTGTCTCAAATAATTTATCTTTGTCTAATTTTTCTTTCTTATACAGATGTTCCAACAAAATATTTTTCTGTAACACAACTTGTTCTATTTTTTCTCTTAAGGCATCCTCATCGTATAATTCACTTACTTGAAAGCCAATTTTCCTATATTTATCCGAGTAAAAAGGAGCAATTCCTGACTTTGTAGAGCCAAAAGATTTTCCAGCCAGGCGTTCTTCCTCATATGCATCAAAGTCCATATGATAAGGCATGACTATTTGGGCTCTGTCTGATATGAGAAGCTTTGGTTTTGGAACTCCTTGTTCTATCATATTCTGAAGTTCCCTAAACAGAACAGGAATGTTCAAGGCTACCCCATTACCAATAATATTTGTAGTGTGGGTATAAAAAACACCAGAAGGGAGAGTATGGAGAGCAAATTTTCCATAGTGATTTACAATCGTATGCCCTGCATTAGCCCCTCCTTGAAAACGGACAACAACATCTGCCTCCTTTGCCATCATATCTGTTATTTTTCCTTTTCCCTCATCGCCCCAATTAGCTCCTACAATTGCTTTTACCATACTTATACTGTGCTCCTTTCCTGGATATCTGCTTTTTATTTTTACCATTTTCCCAAATACTATGATTTCCATGACAAGCCAAATACTGTTTCTTTATACGTTTATTTCACTTTCCATTCCTAAAAGATTCTCATTCTTTTTTAGCACTGGGGCAATGACCTCTTTTAAGAAAGCTTCTACTTGTTCTTTTGACCGGCCTATATATTTTCCTGGATCCATAGATTGTTCCAGCTCTTGCGTGGATAGGGGAAAGGCAGGATCCTTTGCAATGAGCTCTAACAAATTGTTTTCCAGACCTCTTTCCTTTACATTTTTTCCTGCTTCCATAGATAGTTCCCGAATTCTCTCATGGATCTCCTGACGGTCTCCTCCTCCTTTTACTGCCGCCATCATAATATTTTCCGTTGCCAAAAAGGGAAGCTCCTCTCTTAACCGCTTTTCTATTACCTTTGGATAAACGACAAGTCCATCTGTGACATTGTAACAAAGATCCAATATCCCATCAACTGCCAGAAAACCTTCTGGTATGGACAACCTCTTGTTTGCAGAATCATCCAAGGTTCTTTCAAACCACTGGCTGGCTGAGGTAAAAGCTGGATTTAGGGCATCCACCATAACATACCTGCTTAAGGAGGCAATTCGCTCACTTCTCATAGGATTCCTTTTATAGGCCATGGCAGAAGAACCTATTTGGCTTTTTTCAAATGGCTCCTCAATCTCTTTTAAATGTTGGAGGAGACGGATATCATTGGACATTTTATGGGCGCTGGCTCCAATACCTGCCAGTACATTCATTACTCTTGTATCGATCTTTCTGGAATATGTCTGCCCAGATATGGGATAACAATGGGAAAATCCCATTTTTTCTGCAATTTTTGGATCCAATTGATTTACTTTTTCCTCATTCCCTTCAAAAAGCTCTAGAAAGCTTGCCTGGGTTCCTGTTGTCCCCTTAGAGCCAAGAAGTTTCATATGGGACAGCACATAGTCTAGATCTTCTAAGTCCAAGTAAAACTCCTGCATCCACAAAGAAGCTCTTTTTCCCACAGTGGTAGGCTGGGCAGGTTGAAAATGAGTAAAAGCTAAGGTTGGCAGAGCTTTGTACTGATCCGCAAATTCTGCCAGTTTGCTCAAAACATTCAAAAGCTTCTTTTTTACCAGTTTTAAAGCCTCTGTCATAATAATAATGTCTGTATTATCTCCCACATAACAAGAAGTAGCTCCTAAATGAATAATCCCCTTTGCCTTTGGACATTGAACCCCGTATGCATAAACATGGCTCATAACATCGTGGCGCACTTCCTTTTCCCTTGCCTTGGCTACATCATAGTTCATGTCTTTTTCATGGTCTTTTAATTCTTGTATTTGTTCCTTTGTTATGGGAAGTCCTAACTCCATCTCTGCCTCCGCTAAGGCAATCCACAGTTTTCTCCAAGTTTGAAATTTCATGTCAGGGGAAAAAATATACTGCATTTCTTTGCTGGCATACCGTTCTGATAAAGGGCTTGTATATTTATCTGTACTCATAGTTTTCTCTCCTATTTCTCTTCCTTTACAATCCCAACCTTTTAAATACTTCGTTATATGCTTCCTCTACATTGCCTAAATCTCTGCGGAAACGATCTTTATCCAGCTTTTCATGGGTGTGGACGTCCCAAAGTCTGCAAGTATCTGGAGAAATCTCGTCAGCCAGAATGATTTTTCCATGGTATCTTCCAAATTCTATTTTAAAGTCTATGAGTTCCATATCTCCTTGAAGGAAATATTTTTTTAATGTCTCATTGACTTGAAAGGCATATTTGGAAATGATTTCAATCTCTTCCCTTGTCGCTAAGTTTAATGCAATGGCAAAGTAATCGTTAATCAGGGGATCTCCCAGATCATCGTTTTTATAACTGAATTCTAAAGTTGGAGATGTAAAAGGGGTTCCTTCCTCCACTCCAAGCCTTTTCGAAAAGCTCCCTGCTGCCACATTACGGACGATGACTTCCAAAGGGACAATTTCTACTTTTTTCACTGCTGTTTCCCTCTGGCTTAATTGTTCTACAAAATGGGTGGGAACCCCTTCTTTTTCCAACATTTGAAATACTTTGTTGGTCATCTGGTTATTGATTCCCCCTTTTCCTTCGATCGTTCCTTTTTTTTCTCCGTTAAATGCAGTGGCATCATCTTTATAATCTACAATGAGGATATCTGGATCTTCTGTCTTGAATACTTTTTTTGCTTTTCCTTCATATAACATGTCCAATTTTTTCATAATTGCACCAGGCCTTTCTCTTATTTATTTGCAGTAAGTAAATGTTTATAATCCTAAAAAATTATATACTAAGGTTTTTGTGCTGTAAAGGGCTCATTCATTCTGGAGTCTTCCAATGAATTCCCTAATCCGTTCATTTCCTGTCCCAAATATTACTTCTGGAGTTCCTTCTGCCTGTATTTTCCCCCTTTCCATGAAAATAATCCGATCCGAGATCTTTCTTGCAAATTGCATTTCATGGGTTACAATAATCATAGTCATACGCTCCTTTGCTAAAGACTGGATAACCTTTTGCACTTCCCCTGTCAACTCTGGATCCAAAGCTGAAGTAGGCTCGTCAAAAAACAGTATTTTTGGATCCATTGCAAGGGCTCTTGCAATAGACACCCTCTGCTGCTGTCCCCCTGACAGCTGATAAGGATAAGCATCCTTTTTATCAGAAAGTCCCAATTGTTCTAAAAGTGCCAATCCCTTTTTTTCTGCCTCCTTTTTTGGAAGCTTTAATACTCTCTCAGGGGCGTCTATCACATTTTTTAAAACATTGAAATGGGGAAATAAATGGAAGTTTTGAAAGACAAATCCATAATATTTTTCAATTTTCTTTTTATCTGAGGAAGACATATAGACAGACTTGAAATGAGAATCATTCCACGCCACCTTCTGTCCTAAGTAAATCAACTCCCCAGAATCTATTTTCTCCAACATAGCAGCACATCTTAATAAGGTGGATTTTCCCGATCCTGACGGGCCAATAATCGATACCACTTCCCCTTCCTTTACGCAAAGAGAGATATCCTTGATAACTTCTAATCCTCCTTCAAAGGACTTTTTAATATGGTTCATCTCTAATAAATTCACTGCCGCCCTCCTTTACTTATAATATCCAAGCTTTTTCTCCAAATACTCCATTACTCCTGCCACGATAAAATTAAAAATAAAATAAAACACTCCTGCCATCATGAGAGGGAGAATCGTTGTCTGGGCAGCTTCAATTTGTTTTGCCGTAGTAAACATTTCTGTAATAGAAATAACAAATGCCAAGGATGTATCCTTTACAAGGGTAATAATTTCGTTTGTCACAGATGGAAGTATTCTCTTTATTACCTGGGGCAGTATAATCCTGACAAACGTTTGCACCTTGTTATAACCGAGCACTTTCGCCGCCTCATACTGCCCTATAGGCATGGATTCTATTCCTGAACGGTAAATTTCAGCAAAATAAGCGGCATAATTTAAAGAAAAGGCCAGAATTACTGCCAGAAACCGGTAATGATTAATTCTCATTCCAAACAAGTAATAGGGAGCGAAGTATACAACAATAAGCTGAAGCATTAGGGGTGTTCCTCTCATAACGCCTATATATAGTTTAGCCCCTCCCTGAACGAAACAGTTCTTCTTCATCCTGGCAAAGGATATGAACAATCCTAAAGGCAGTGATAATATAAGTGTTAAGAAAAAAATTTCCACAGTCACGAGCATACCTCCCCCTAACTGCTTTAACATTGTTAAAATATCCATTGTATACTCCCTTCCTATACACAGACAAAAGAGGCGGAATACACCGCCCCTTTTTCTCCTTCATAGCCACAGTGTTTTTTGCAACTCTTGCTAATCTGCGGTCAGGCAGACACTGTCTGTCAATCCCCACTCTTGGGCAATCTCTGCAAATGTACCGTCCACTACCATTTCATCTAATGTAGACTGAACCTGATCCCTTAGTTCCTCGTTTCCTTTCAAAAATCCAACTCCATACTTTTCCGTTGCCAAATAATCTTCTAATATAGAATAATTTCCTTCCCTTGATTCCATTTGATACTTACAAACCCCAATATCCATTGCAATGGCGTCTACACTTCCTGCCTGGAGTTCCAGAAAAGCTGTATTATAATCACCAAACTCAATAAGTTGGGCAAAGGAGTCCTTTAACCCCTGATTTTCGTCTTTATTTAAGGCCGCCAAGGCTGATGATTCTTTCTGCACAGCCACTGTTTTCCCTGCCAAATCTCCGTGGGAGACAATTCCAGACTCGTCTTTTACGACAAATACCTGACTATTATCTACATAAGGCTTAGACCACGTATAGCTATCCTCTCTCCCATCCATTGTAAATCCATTCCAAATGCAGTCAATGGCTCCTGAAGAGAGCTCGAAGTCTTTTCCATCCCAGTCAATGGGCTGTTTTTTCAATTCCCACCCGTTGCGGTCAGCCACTTCTTTCGCTAAAGATAAGTCAAACCCTACATACTCTCCATTCTCATCCATATAACCATAAGGAGGAAACTCTGCATCAAATCCTACCGTAAATCCAGTCCCTCCTTCTTCTGTCCCTTTGTCTCCTTCTTCTACAGACGCCGTTTCCTTTGTATTTCCACACCCTGCCATCACAGATGCAACCATGGAAAATATAAAAAGCACTATTTTTCTTTTTTTCATTATCTTCCTCCAAAATGTTAAATAAGGCCCTTTTTATACTTCTGCCTATTCCAAATATTTATATTATGATAACCATAGTACTTTTTTATATTAGCAAACTAACGTAAAAATGTCAATTAATCATATTCTGATACAATAGCCAAAATTTCTCTCCCATATTCTGGATGCTCTTTAATCAGACTGTTCACCTCTGTTTCTGCTGTTTTCATGTTTTCCATATTATATTCCATTGTTTCCCTTAATTTTTGCCTTCGGCCAATGAGATGATGGCGAATTTCCACCATCTCCCTGCTGTCTATAATAGCCTCGGCCTGAGAAATCCAAATATGGGGATCTTTAATTCGATGTTTGCGCAAAATTCGTATTAAATCCTGGTTATAAAACTCCAAATCTGTGGACGTCTTCTGGTAGCGTTCTCTCTGGGCCCGTTCCTCCATATATTTTTCCCATAAGAAATTCAATTCATGGGCGCTGTTTACCTTAAATTTACTGTAGTTGTATTCCAACAAGTTTGTTATATTTACATACTTTATTTTTACCCTATTTTGGAGGAGAATCACTCTATTTAAATCTCTCTCCACTACCGTCTCTTCCCTTTGGGCATTGAGATATCTTATAAACACAACGGTTATAGCTAATGCTGTCACTGTAGCAGATACAATATAGCCTATGTCCGTATCCATTCGAAAAGAGCTTTTTAAAACAAAAAGCATTAGAAAAGTAATGATGGCTGCAACGGTAAAAATAACTGCCATCCCTCTTGCATTTAGCTGTACCATTTTGAGTTCATACCGTCTATAAGCCAAGGCCCCCTTTTCTCCTTCCAGACAGTGGAGATCTTGGTTTACCAAATTCTGATATTCCTCATCTTTTTGCATCTTTTTAATACAATCTGGAAATTGTTCGTAAAACCCATCGATTAAATTATATTGGGCATTGGGCATACGGCTTTTTGTTTTTCCCTGAAATTCCTTTCTCTCTGCAGTAAGAGACTGAATCTTCTTAGCGCTCTCTACTAGCTCTGCCTTCTGCTCTTTGGGAAGAGCTTCTATTTCCTCCATGTCTGTCAAATAATCTGTTACAACCTGGTATTCTACTTTAACCCGCTCTACTTCTTGGCCTGCTTCTAACATCTGTTCACAACAGTTTCTTACATACTCCTCCCTCTGCTTTGCATTTTTCACATCCAAAGCGTCTCTGCTCATGATTTTGGGAAGTATTTCCTCATCCGTTGCCTCCTGGGGAATATTTTTTCTTTTCCTTTTTTTCCAAAAACTCAATAATCCCATTGCGACACCCCGCCTTTCTTGCTGTCTCTATGATTTTTTCATACTTTTGCGGTACTGTTCCTTCCACTCTTCTAAAAGCTCGTCCATATCTTCAAAGTATTCTGTGAAATTTCCCTTTTCTTTTTTCTCTCTTATTCTGTCTATTCTTCTTTTCACATCGCTTTTTTCATAATCTTCCAAACATTTTCCATATTTTTCTCCTATGAAATTTGCTGTTTCCTTATCTACTCCCTTTGTTCTCACAAACTCCTCATACTCTTCCTTTGTTGATATAAGGCGGACTACTGTTAAATAATGATCTAATGACTCCAAAGAGCCGTTGGCTTCGTATGCCTGTCTGAATTTTTCCTTTGCCTTTGGAAAGTCAAAGGTTTTTGCATAAGCAACCCCCATGTTGTGAAGGATGTCCCCATAAAATTGTCTATCCCCACTTTCCTCTGCTTCCTGGAGAATACTAGAGTATCCTTCTATTGCCAATGTATATTTCTGGCTTTCCAAAAGGAAATCCCCTTTTCTCTTCTTCCTAAGTCTATATTCTATATGAGGAGACTGGCCTAACATATTTTGAACCTTATTCCATTCTCTATCATTTAAATAAAAAGCCCCTTTTAATATAGCTCCTACAAATTCTGTTAAGCTTCCTCTTTTCTCCAAAATTTCTCTTAATTCCTTCCCCAAATCCTCCATTCCTAATTCTGTCTCAATAAAGCTACTTAGATCCTCATCCATAATATCTTCCCTCAATAGTTCTGGATTTTTACACAAATAAAAGCATAATTCTTCTATGGAATAAATGGATAAGTGGATTTCCTCTATATAGTAGGGATTTTTTGCTAATTTGTGGAGACATAACCTCACATTACTCACTGCCCAGCTTCCTTTCAAATTTCAATTTCTTCCGTCCATCTCATACCTGAGGAAGGAAACATTTCTCCAAAACCTAAATCTTCTATTTGAATGATCATTTTCTGTTCTGTCTCAAAGGCAAGATGCATTTTAATTCTTGTAGCTCTCTTTGGCCGTTTGGGCAGCCCTCTCAAAATGATATTTACGTTTCTTACTTCCTTTCCATTTAAAGGAGTAATCATTAAAGACACAGCCTCTCCCTCTTCCAATATAAGGTCCCATTCCTTCTTTGTCTCGTACCAGTTCTGTCCTCCATCTGCTAAAGGATAGTAACTCTCCTCTCCTTGAATATAGAGGTTCATTCCCACGTTCGCCTTTAGTCTGTCCTTTCCAAGAAATATATATTTATCTACCAATTCGTCTGGCCTGACCTTCTCTCTGGCAGCCATTGAGGCTCCTATGGCATACAAGTTTTTTCCCATAAAAACTCTGCGTCTATGGCAAATAAGATCTAATGTTTTTTTCATCCAATTTCCTTGGAATCCATCGCCTATTAAATAAATAGAAGAAATAAAGCTGCCTTTTAAAATTTCTTCCATAAATTCATAAAATCTCTGGTCTTCCCTTTCCTGCCACCCCTCTTCTTTTAAGGTGCAAAGGTTCATTTGAGGAAATTCTTTGTTTTCTATAAAAGCTACCATTGGCGTTGTCCCTTTATTTAGTTTCATATGATATATTTTTAAATAAGGAGCTCTATACTCCAAGGCCAGTACATCCTTTGTCCATATTTCCTGGGGCTGATGTATTACATATTGATAGAAGCTTTCCTGATGACTTTGATAATAAACATCTCTTCCCATTTCCCCTATTTCCAGTACAATTCTGTTTAAAAGTTTCACCATATCTTTATCTAGGCGCTCTACAGTAAACATAAAGGCTACTGCCTGCTCCTTCCTTATCTTTTGCCAAAGGAGCTCTAATGTTTTTTTTACAAATAAGAGGACAAGCTCTGTTCCATCATAGGCTTCTCCCTCCAAAAGTACTTTCTCACCTTTTAATGCCTTTTCCAACAAATGTTCAGGGACTGTACCCTTCCCTGCTATTTTATCCGCCCTGGCAGCCTCGCCATAAGACCATTGATTAACCTGATATTTTTTACAGAGAAGAAAGGGAACAGCATAGGTTTCCTGCTTGTCCCTTTCCTCCCCTAAACTTCTCCATGTAATTTGAGACATTGTGGAATCCAAATCATATCCAATTACATATTCTTCCAATCAAATGCCTCCTCTCTTTATTTACCTTTAAAAAGGTTTAAAACAAGATAATCCATCTTTCCATACCCCTCCATCCCCTTCAAAAAGGCTTCCTCATCCTGAAGGCTTTGGCTGACAGCCATATTATTTAAAATGTCAAATCTCCTCTCGCTGTTTCCTGACTCCATGGGACGATTTTCTATTTTCCCCTTTTTTGTAGTGATTACTTCTCTTCCTTCTATTTCTTCTGTTATATAGTATTCCATTATTTCACCAAAAAACAGAAGAAATTCTTTGGAATAAACACCTTCTATAATGGGATGCATCTCTTCTATCTCATAGGTTTTCTCTTTCTTATTCTCCCTATGAATCAAGTAGTGGATGTAAACCTTGCCTTTTTCCCCAGTTTTATATTCGATAATCGTCTTTCTTTGAAATTCTTCTAATGCTGGTATTTTATCCCTGTACTTCATAAAACAATTCAAAAATATATGTTTCTCTAAAAATTGTTCCACATAATGGAGAAGAAGTATTTCCTCATCCTCTCCCAGCGCTTCCCTATGTTCTCCATAATATTTTAAAAGGGCAAGACGGCATATATGGCTGCCCTCCTCCTTTTTTCCATATTGCATCATATACTGAAATATTTTCTCATGGAAAACCATGTCCTTTATATAATATTCAAAAGCACATTGTGACAAATATTTATAAATTACTTTTTCACTTGCCCCTGCTTTTACATAATCCTCAAAGATCAAATCTCTTTCTTCTACAAAGTTAAGGGTAAACAACATTTGGATGACAAGACGTTCTGCCATCCTGCCTGTGTCCATATTAAACCTTTTCCCCGCTTTCCAAATGTCTCTCATATCCTTTGTCAAACCATTAAAATTCTCTAGAAGAAAGTAAAGTATTACTTCATCATATTTTCCCATGGAAAATATTTCAAAAGCCATAGAAATGATTATCTCATCTTCTAAGCCTTCTGACTCCCGAATATAGCTGCTGAAAATACGGACAAGAATTTTCGGGGAGATTTCTTCCATTCCAAAAAAGGTAATGTGGCGAAAGGCATCTTCATATAAGCCTCTTCTTGTCATAAAATCTACAAGAACGCCTCTCTCTTTTTGAGACAGCATTTTAGGATTGGTCATAAAAAGGAGCATGTCCAAATCATCAAGGTAGTCCCTTTCATAGTAAAACCTTACAAGGGCTTCCCATATTTCTCTTTTATACTCTGTTTTTACATACACATATTCCAATAAGCTCCAATAATAAAATACATTTTTGTTGGATATAGATACATAATGTTTATTACTGTCACAGAGCATAAGAGCTAATTTCGGATCTTTTATAGGATACTGGAAAAAAGCAGACATATATTTCTCAAAATCCATCATCTTTTCCAGCTCATAGGAAACTGAATTTTTGTAGCAATTTCCCAGCTCATCAAAGAAAAATAGTTGAAACTCATCTCCATAAAGAGGAATATAGCTTTCTCCATGAATGACCGGATATCTTTTTATATTTACAAGACGTTTGTGGACAACTCCCACTTCCTGTATATTTTTTTCTTTCACTATTAGCCTTTGTACATTTATAATTTTCCCCAAATCTTCCAATTGTTTTGGACTTAGTTTCTCTGGTTTTAAAATATGGTTGTATAAAAGAGCAAGCCAGGGATTCATTCTTCTTTGTTCCAGCTGCTCCATAACAAAAGTCTCCATAGAAGCTTCATAACTCTTGGCTAGTTCCATATATTCTTCTCTATATTTTAGTACATTGGCGTATAAAAAGGCCTTCCTTTCCTGGTTGAGATCATTTGTGTAAGTAAAATATATAAGAGCCGTCTTTGGTAAAGGTTTGTCATAGCTAAGGGGAAGGGATGCAATATAAGATTCATACAACTTTGTAATACGAAGATTCGCCTCTACCCCTAGCTCAAACCAAAAGAAATATTTTTCATTTGTCCTATTTCCCTGTATAAGCATTTTACAGGCGCAAGAGAGTATTTCTTCTGTCGGAAAATGTTCATAACATTTTTCCAGAAGCTTAAGTTTCATAAGATCAAACTCTCTCACTGTGCCCCATAGAGCAATCATTCTCTCTATTACTCCTCTATCTCCCTGCCCGTGGACAAAGGCCCATAAAATCACCTGTATTTCAAAGGAGGTAAGCTTCTCCATAAGCTCCTTATCCTTTTTCATTATAGAATATGCCTCAGTATATAAAATAGGACTGCGGCATCCAAGGTGGAACTGTCTCTCAAGCTCCTTAAACCTCCTGCCCCTATTTCGCCCAAGCCCCTCATCTAAATAGATGAGAGCCCACAAGACGACAAACCTTTGATCTCCCTTTTCATATATCTCCCTTAGGAAATCTCTCACCTGATCTACATATCCTTCCTCCCTCTTATAAAGGGCTGTCAAATAAAGGAAATAAATTCCTTCAAAGCCATGGGAATGGGACATTTGGAACTCCCTTTCCACATACTTTAATAGGCGCCCTGCCTCCTGGTATTTCTCATCTGCTAAAAAGAGCTGAATTTGGAACAGCCTTGGCAAGGGATTATTCCCATCCACCCCAAGCCAGGCTTCTACTCCCTCCATAGATGTATAAAGCCATTGATTCAGAGAAATTTGTCTTGTGCGAAAAGCAATATATTGGCGCATAATGAAAAGGAACTGTTTCTCCCCTTCTCTCCTTTGTTTTTTCCTCTTTTCAGGATAAAGATTTTGTTCAACAATGATAGAAAATTCTAATTTTTCATATCCATTATAAAACTGAATCTTCCCGTAATTTCTTCCCCTATGTAAATATTTAGGACGAATCTCATACTTAAAATGGGCATTATCCCCCTTAAAATCGTCTTCTTGAATTTTTGTTTCTATTAAATGTATAAAATCCCCAGACGCCTCTGCAAAAAGCTCTATATAACCCCATCCTTTTTTCTGAATGATGAGCTCCTTTTCTTCTTCTTTTTCTACATCATGAAATAACCACTCTCCCAACTGAATTTGGAATGAGACTGGCTCTTTTTTGCGAATGGCAATGAGAAATTCCTCTACTGCCTGGGAGCTTCCTTTATACATTGAAAGACCTCTGTAGTACTCTCCGTAGTCCTTATCCTGTTCCTTAAAAATTCCTTCAAAACTTTTTTTGTAGTAAAGGTTCACTGCCTCTTGAAATTTTGTCTTTGCCAGATTTGCAAAAAGGAATACATTTTTTATTGGGCCTTGTGTGCTCTTTGGAACAGAATAAGAGATGGACACTCTAAAGGGCAGATAATATTCCCCTTCCGTGGAAATAATATGTAACTGCCCACATATTATGCTTCCTTCTTCCAATCCTCTGCTTTGAAAACGGTAAAAAACTTCCCCTTCCTTCCACTGAAACTCCTTTGTCACACAAACCATACGGAAATGGGAGGAAAAAACAAAACCTTTTGTTATTTTTCCACAAGAGCCTGTTATAAAAAAGCTGCCCTCCCTTACCTCATCCTTGTTTAAGGAAATTTCAATTTTTGAATGGGAAATATTCAATTGCTGCCCTTCTCTATAAAACTTGTTATCATCTGTGTTTAATATTGTTTGTCTCAAAATAGCCACCATACTTTATGTTGCTTTTTCGTAAAAAAATATTATAATGAATTATAGCATGTTTTGTAAACAATACGCAACCAAAACCCTTAAGATTCATGAAGTGAGAACGGAGGATGACTATGATCAAACATGTAGATCACTTTCACGGCAGCGATTTGGAAAAAATGGAAAAAATTTATCATATTCCAAAGGAAGAAATCATCAGCTTTAGTGCAAACATAAACCCTTTAGGTCTGTCTTACAAACTTAAGGAAACTTTGGCAAAAAAGCTTGATGTCATTACTTCTTATCCAGACAGGGAATATACTTCCCTGCGCCAAAAAATTGCAAAATACTGCGGCACTGTTTCTGAAAACATTTTGGTAGGCAATGGATCTACAGAACTTATTTCTCTTTTTATTCAAATAGAGCATCCTAAAAAAGCTCTTATACTTGGTCCAACCTATTCAGAATATGAGAGAGAAATTTCACTTGGAGGCGGTTCCAGTCTCTATTATCCTCTAACAGAAAATTTAGACTTTAAACTTCAATTAGAAGATTTCAAAGCCCATTTAACTGAAAACATTGATCTCCTCGTCTTATGCAACCCAAACAATCCTACTTCCTCTTCCATTACTAGGGAAGAGCTTCGATCTATTTTAGATGTCTGTAAGCAAAATGATATTTTTGTCATGGTAGATGAAACATACGTAGAGTTTTCAAAAAACTATGATCAAATTCATGGGGTTCCCCTTACCAATTATTATAATAACTTAATTATACTAAGGGGAGTCTCCAAATTTTTTGCTGCTCCTGGCCTTCGCCTTGGTTACGCTATTACAGGAAACCAAGATTTAATCAAAGAAATAAATACAAAAAAAAATCCTTGGACCATTAACAGTCTGGCTGTAGTAGCAGGAGAGCTTATGTTCACTGACAAAGACTATATTCAGGCTACAAAAGATTTAATAGAAACAGAGAGGGAGAGGGTCTGCCTTCGACTCTCCCACATGGAAGGCATAAAATATTATCCTCCTTCTGCCAATTTTGTCCTTATTCGCATTTTAAAAGAAGGCAAAAATGCAGACTACCTCTTTGAAAAAGCCATCCTAAAAAAATTTATGATCCGAAACTGCTCCACCTTTCCCTTTTTGGACAACCATTATGTACGTTTCTGTTTTATGAAACAAGAAGTGAACGATGGGCTCCTTAATTGTATTGAAGAGGCTTTACGATAAATTTACCTATTTGGCGGAGATGACTCCGCCTATTTCACATCCCCTATTGGATTCTGAGCTTTTAATATCCTTTCCTGATACTCAATCTCTGAATCTCTGTCTAACGCCTTTTTAATTCTTTACAAGTCTGCAAATTCCTTTAATCTTATGTCTTTTAATTCTTTTTCATTCATCCTATCCATTTTTCTCTCCTATCC
>CANOLZ010000030.1 GCA_947567075.1 uncultured bacterium | reverse complement strand
AAGAGAATATTGAGGTGAAAAGTTCACGTTTAACTTGTTCTTTTTCTTGACATAGTACCAATTAGCAGAGTTATATTGCCAGAGATGGGAAATGGAAAAGAAATACCATACATTAAAAAATAAAATGAAATTTGAGAGTGTGACGGGGAAAGCATCCGTGTATGTATATCGGAATTTCTGGTCACAGGTTTTAGTGTATAACATGGTTCAGGATATCCGAAACAGTGCGGAGGAGGAGATTGCAGAAGCAGGGAGGGAAAAAGGGAAGAAATAGAACGATATGTCTTACCAATAAGGGAACTGCCTAGTAAAGAACGCCGAAAAAATATTTCCAATAAATATAAAAAGAATCAAAAGAGCAGTTTTTAAAAGCCTATATTCCTTATTAAGGGGAGTAATATGGGCTTTTTTCAATTTTGATTTGTTCTGTTGTAAAAATCTTTAAGCAAGAAAAGTATTACATCTATTTTTAAGTTTATGATGTTGCGCATAGCAGGTGGTTTATTTTTACTGCCATTACAAAAAAACACGAGCTTTTTAAAAGCCCGTGTTCCAAAGGAATAATCGGAGTGACAAGATTTGAACTTGCGGCCCCTACTTCCCTAAAGTAGTGCTCTACCAGACTGAGCCACACCCCGATATAAATGTGCATAACTTTGAAGACTACATGAATTAATTTACTATAAAATGAAGAATTTGTCAATAGATTTTTCTTGAACATATTTCAAAAAAGTAAATTGTAATATTATTGTAATATTTTCCTTTCAGTGGTATACTATTTATAAATGTAGAGGAATTTAGGAATTTGAAGAAAGGATTCATAAGGTGAAGGGAATAAAAAAGGGAATCATCCTGGGTATTCTTTTTGGATACATGGGGTTGACGTCATGCGTTGCAAACAGAACCGAAGCAAAAGAAAAAAGAAGCATGGATGTACAATCTTTATGTAAAATCCAAGTAGATGGATACGATGGAAATGCTTCTATACTAGCGAAAATTGGCTATATGCCAGCAGATGATGAACTTTCAGAGGAAGATAAAGTAAGTATGCAAAAATTGTTTGATAGCATTACCTATGTCATTACAGACGGGCCCATGTCAAACTTGTCCAATGGGGATCTTGTCTCCTTCCACACAATATATGACGAGGATCTAGCCAATTATTTGGCTGTAGTTATAGAAAACAGAGATTTTACTTATGAGGTGAGGGATTTAGCCAAATTAGAACAAATGGATCCTTTTGAAGGATTCTGTCTCCATTATTATGGTGCAGAGCCAAACGGCGCTTATTTTTTTGAGACAAAGGACTGCAGCGAGTATGTACAAAAAAATATTTCTTTTACGGCAGATAGGGAGAAAGATGGACATTTATGCAATGGAGATACCATCCTTGTTTCTGTAGAGTATAACGAGGAAAAACTCTATAAAGATGGTAAGAGTCTTACAGCCAGCTCAAAGGAATTTGTTGTTGAAGGATTGCCAGAATTTCCTCTCTCTGTTCAGGAGGAAAATTTAAGTGGGATTTACGAGAAGGTAACAGGAAAGCTGGGAGAATTTTTAGAAGTCCAGCCAGTACAATTTTGGACAGGACTGGTGGATGCAAGAATAGCCAATAGTGCGGCATTTCATTTAAGCTATGAGGTGGCATCCAATGTAGCTTATTATAGGGTGGATAGGGCAGATAAATCCAACAATCGTTTAGCAATTATATATGTAGTTACTGTATCGGCAGAGCAAAAAGGTTATGGGAAGGCAGTTACAAAGGACTTTTATTTTGTAGGAACAACAGGACCAGTTTATACAAAGGATGGAATAGTAGACGAAGATGGGGGAGCGGCTTTAAGCTTTGAGAGATTTCCTTCTTTATCAGCAGCTATACACAATGGTAAGAGCAGTCAAAAAGAAGTAGAAGAATTAAAGGTAACCTATAGGGCCAGCTATGAACAGTGAAAAGAATGGGCTCTTTTCTTATAAAAAAATATATGCTATAGTATAAGATAAATGGATTTCTTTTAAATTATTTTACAGTAAGGAGAAGTGACTATGGAGCAAAATGAAATCATGGAACAGGAAAAGGAAGTGGTTTCTAAAAATTTTATTGAACAAATAATAGAAAAAGATTTGGAAAAGGGCGTTTATGACAAAGTGCATACCCGATTTCCTCCAGAACCAAATGGAGGCCTTCACATTGGTCACGCCAAAGCGATTCTCCTAAACTATGGGTTAGCTAAAAAGTACGGCGGTCTTTTTAATATGCGCTTTGACGATACGAATCCTACAAAAGAAAAGGTAGAATTTGTGGAATCTATCAAAGAGGATATTCAATGGCTTGGAGCAGATTGGGAAGACAGGCTTTACTTTGCCTCTGATTATTTCCCCCAAATGTATGAGGGAGCTGTCAAACTTATTAAAAAGGGAAAAGCTTATGTATGCGATTTGACAGCTGAACAAATAAAAGAGTATAGGGGAACGCTGACAGAAGCTGGGAAGGATAGTCCTTTTCGAAATAGAACTGTGGAAGAAAATTTAAAGCTTTTTGAAGATATGAAAAAGGGCCTTTATGAAGACGGAGAAAAGGTGCTGCGGGCAAAAATTGACATGGCTTCTCCTAACATGAATATGAGGGATCCGGTTATTTATAGAATATCCCATATGTTCCATCATAATACAAAAGACACTTGGTGTATTTATCCTATGTACGATTTTGCCCATCCCATTGAGGATGCCATTGAGGGAATTACCCACTCTATCTGTACATTAGAATTTGAAGATCACAGACCTTTATATGACTGGGTAGTAAAGGAACTGGAATTTGAAAGACCTCCCAAACAGATTGAATTTGCAAAATTATATTTGACGAATGTAGTGACAGGAAAGAGGTATATTAAAAAATTGGTGGAGGATGGAACTGTGGATGGTTGGGATGATCCAAGACTTGTCTCCATTGCAGCCTTAAGGAGGAGGGGATTTACCCCTGAGTCTATTCAAATGTTTGTAGACTTATGCGGTATTTCCAAGAGCCAGTCATCTGTGGATTATGCTATGCTGGAATATTGCATTCGAGAGGATTTAAAACTGAAAAAGCCTAGAATGATGGCTGTTCTTGACCCAGTGAAACTAATTATTGATAACTATCCTTTGGGACAGATAGAATATTTAGAGGTTCCAAACAATATGGAAAATGAACAATTGGGAACGAGACAGGTGCCCTTTGGCAGAGAGCTTTACATTGAAAGAGAAGATTTTATGGAGGAACCTCCTAAAAAATATTACCGTCTCTATCCAGGAAATGAAGTTCGGCTGATGAACGCTTATTATGTAACATGTACAGGATGTGTAAAAGATGAAAAGGGAAACATTATAGAAGTCCATTGCACCTATGATAAAGAAACAAAGTCTGGCTCTGGATTTCAGGGGAGGAAAGTAAAGGGAACAATCCATTGGGTAGGGGCAGAGACATCCATAAAGGCAGAAGTAAGGCTTTATGAAAATATTGTGGATGAAGCCAAAGGAGTGTACAGGGAAGATGGAAGCTTGAATTTAAACCCCTATTCCTTAACAGTTTTAAAGGACTGCCGTCTAGAGCCCGCCCTTGCAAAAGCAAAGGCATATGATGGTTACCAATTTGTACGCCAGGGATTTTTCTGTTTAGATGCCAAAGATAGTAAGGAGGATGCTTTGGTTTTCAACCGGATTGTTTCTCTAAAAAGTTCTTATAAACTGCCATCAACGGTCAAATAAAAGAAAGTAGAGGATGAGTATATTGGAAAAAGATTTACTATTAGATAAATCCTATCAATGCCCAGTATGTGGGGCTGCATTTAAGTCAAAAACAGTGAAGTCTGGAAGGGCCAAATCGACAGGAAGCGATTTGGATTTAAGGCCGAAATATTCAGGAATTGATGTGGCCAAGTATGAAGCAGTAGTCTGCCCAGAGTGTGGGTATGGGGCTTTGGCCAAATATTTTGCTGAGATGACTTCTGCACAAATAAAAAGAATAAAGGAAAAGATCACTCCCCAGTTTATAAAAAAAGAGTATGGAAGGGATATATATTCTTATGAGGATGCTATAGACCGGTATAAGTTAGCTTATGCAAGCGCTTTAGCAAAGGAAGCAAAGGCCAGTGAGAAAGCTTATATTTCTTTAAAAATGGCATGGCTCATGCGTGGGATGAGGGAAAATCTTCCAAAGGAGGAAGAGGATAATGAGACAAAGAAAAAAGAGCTGGCAGGGCAGGAAGAGAAGCTTCTTCAAAACGCTGCCTCAGGTTTTATGGAAGCGAGAATGAAAGAAGACTTTCCTATGTGTGGTATGGATGAGTTTACTGTGGATTATTTATTAGCTGCTCTTTATACAGAGTTAGAAAAATATGAGGATGCAATAAAATTGATTTCAAATGTTATTGTAAACAGGGAGGCCCCAACAAGAATTCGAGAGAAGGGCAAAGAGTTAAAAGAGATTATTGGTGAGAAATCAAAAAATAAATCTTAAAAGACAGTAAGAGGGATAGAATGTATACGTTAATCATAGACCTGGATACAAAGAAAAAAATACCTCTCTATAAACAGATCTATGAATACATCCGAATGGAAATCATAGAAGGGAAGCTGCCTTATAAGGAACAGCTTCCCTCTACTCGTTCTCTGGCAGGTCAGCTGCAAGTGTCTAGAAGCACTGTTGATTTAGCCTATGACCAGTTGGTGAGTGAAGGATATATTGAGGCAAAGCCATGTAAAGGTTACTTTGTTTCCCAGGTAGAGGAACTTTATGACGGCAGGTGGAAGAAAGAGGAGAAAGAGGAAAAAGAGGAGAGCTCATATAGAGAAGAAAAAAGGGTTACGTATGATTTCACTCCTAATGGAATAGATATGAGCTGTTTTCCATACAATGTGTGGAGAAAGATAACAAATCAAATTATGCTGGATCACGAGAGGGAATTGTTTCAAATGGGAGATCCTATGGGGGACTTCCCCCTTAGGCAGACAATAGCAAAATATCTTCATAGTTCCCGGATGGTAAACTGTAAGGCTGAACAAATTATTATTGGGGCGGGAAATGACTATTTATTAATGCTCCTCTCTAAAGTATTAGGAGAGGGACAAAAAATTGCTATGGAAAATGTCACGTACAAAAGGGCTTATGATGTGTTAAAAAGTATGAACCATCGTATTTTTCCTGTTGAGATGGACAAAAGGGGGATGGATCTTTCCTCCTTAGAGAAGACAGGGGCGTCCATTGCCTATGTTATGCCTGCTCATCAATTTCCTTTAGGAATTGTCATGCCTATTGGGAGAAGAATGGAACTTCTTCAATGGGCTTTGGAAAGAGAAGAACGATATGTCATTGAGGATGACTATGACAGTGAATTCCGCTATAGGGGAAAGCCCATACCAGTTTTACAAGCCTGGGATCAACATGAGAAAGTAATCTATATGGGCACTTTTTCCAAATCCATAGCTCCTGCTATTCGGATTAGCTATATGGTTTTGCCAGGAAGATTACTTCTTCGGTTCAAGGAGGTTTGTAACTGTTATGCATCCACTGTGTCTAGAATTGATCAAAGAATTTTATACGATTTTATGCAAGGAGGACATTTTGAACGTCATTTAAATAGAATGAGAAAGCTCTATAAGGGGAAACATGATCGCTTTCTTACAGAATTACAATCCTTTGGAGATAGGATTGTAATTTTGGGGGAAAATGCAGGCCTCCATTTGGTCATTTTGTGGAAGGAGAAAGAGGCAGAGGAAATTATAAAAAAGGGTGAGGAGGCAATGGTGAAATTATACCCTCTTACAGGGAATTATATTGGACAGGAAAAGAAATATGAAAATATGGTTATTGCCGGTTATGGAGGATTAAAAGAGGAGGAGATTGTAAAGGGAATCCAAATATTGAAGGATGCCTTGGCAATGTAAGGCATCCTTAAAAAACATTTGACTTATTTGTCTTGGTTAGAATCTTCAAACTGAAAGTTTTCCGTTTCATGAACCAGTTCTTTTGTCTCATCTTGGGCAGATTCCTCATTGTCCAAGGCAGGGGCTGTATTTTCCTTTCCAGATAAGTCCAGGGAGACATATTCTCTGGACGGTTCTGAATCGTCAGAACAGTCGGTATCAAAATCCTCGTCGAAATCTTCAAAAGAATGGGAATTGCGATGCTTTACAAAATAAAAAATACCTGCTGTAGCAGCACCAACAACAGCTGTAAAAGTAAGAAGTTTTCCAAATTTACCCGCCATAGCAGCATGCTCCTTTCTTGATTGATTACATAACCCAAGTTTGGTTATGGTAGTCATTATAATACTTTTTTTGGTAAAGGGAAAGGGGTTTTGGAAATTTTCCTTCCTAGAAGGGAGCCAAGAGAAACCTATGATAGGATTATCAATAGAAAGGGATTAAAAAAACAATGAAAAAGAATTATGATGTGATTATCATTGGGGCAGGACCTTCCAGTATTTTCTGTGCCTATGAGTTAATGGAAAAAAACAAAGGATTACGGGTACTCATCATAGAGAAAGGACGGTCCATTGAGAAAAGACAGTGTCCAAAAAGGGTGACGAAAGTTTGCGCTGGGTGCAGACCTTGCTCTATTACAACAGGTTTTGCTGGAGCAGGCGCTTTTTCAGATGGAAAGCTTTCTTTATCTCCAGATGTAGGAGGAAACCTTACAGAAATAATAGGGTATGAGGAAACCGTAGAACTCATAAAAGAATCGGATGCCATTTATTTAAAATTTGGAGCAGATAAAAAGGTATATGGCCTGGGTAAGGAGAAAGAAATCCGGGAAATTAGAAGAAAAGCAATTAATGCCAACTTAAAGCTGGTTGAGTGTCCAATCCGTCATTTGGGGACCGAGGAGGGATATAAAATATATGAAAGACTCCAGCGTCATTTAGAAGAAGCAGGAGTCGAAATGCTCTTTAGGACAATGGTAGAGGAAATAATCATAGAAGAAGATAGAGCCACAGGGGTGTACACAGAAAAGGGAGAAGCTTATTACGCCAAAGAGATTGTAGCAGCAGTAGGAAGAGAGGGGGCAGACTGGTTCAGCCACATTTGTGCAAAACATAATATTGAGACAAAGGCAGGAACCATCGACGTAGGGGTAAGAGTCGAGGTAAGGGATGAAATTATGGAGTTTTTAAACGAAAACTTATATGAGGCAAAGCTCATTTATCATACGCCTACCTTTGACGATAAGGTACGGACATTTTGTACAAATCCTTCTGGGGAGGTGGCCTCGGAATATTATGAAGATGGTCTTGCAGTGGTGAACGGACATGCATATAAATCAAAAGAATTCAAGACAAACAATACAAACTTTGCTATTCTAGTATCAAAAAATTTCACAAAGCCTTTTCGCACTCCTATTGAATATGGGAAAAGAATTGCCCAGCTCTCAAATATGCTTTGCGGTGGAAAAATATTAGTGCAAACCTTTGGGGATTTTAGGAGGGGAAGAAGGACGACAGAGGAACGGATTTGTAGAAATAATCTTATTCCTACTTTAAAGGACGGGGTACCAGGAGATTTATCCTTAGTATTTCCTCATAGAATCATGGTGGATATAGAGGAAATGATTTTTGCTTTGGATAAAATTACTCCAGGCATTGCAGGAGATGAAACCCTTCTTTATGGAGTGGAAGTCAAGTTTTATTCTAACAAGGTCGTTGTTGACAAAGATTTTCAGACAAATATCAAAGGACTGAGGGCTATTGGAGATGGAGCCAGCGTTACAAGAGGGCTTCAGCAGGCCTCTGCCAATGGAATCAGTGTAGGGAGAAGTATTTGTAAATCATTGGAGAAAAAGCAATGAAAAAGAAAAGAAAAAAATTTTTTCTCATTCTATTTTTTTCTTTATTCCTTCTTTTAACAGAAGGGTGCAGCAATGGACAGAAAATAGAGTTGATGTTTTCCATGGATTTTAGGGGAGATGAAGTTTTTCGCATTGACAAGATTTCCTGTCGACTGCCAGAAATTATGGTATATTTGACAAATATACAAAATAAATATGAAGAAGTATATGGAAGTCAAATTTGGGAGCAGGATTTAGGTGGGATATCTATTGGAGATCGATTAAAAGAGATGATGATAGCCAGGGCTGCCCAGATAAAGGTGATGGTTTTGCTTGCCAGGGAGAAAGACCTTGCTTTAAATGAGGAAGAAGAACGATTAGCCTCCAAGGCAGGGGATGTTTACTTTGGGTCTTTAAATGAGGAAGAAATAAAAAAAATGGGGGTAAACAAAGGACTTCTTGTACAAATGTATAAAGAGTATGCATTGGCGAATAAAGTGTATAAGGAGCTGACAAAGGAGATCAACCCAGAAATAAGCGATGATGAGGCAAGAACTATTTCTGTAA
The DNA here is from genome assembly GCA_947567075.1 of uncultured bacterium. GTDB lineage: Bacteria > Bacillota > Clostridia > Lachnospirales > Lachnospiraceae > MGBC165282. The sequence goes on along the minus strand of CANOLZ010000030.1, from coordinate 13,226 downwards.
AGCATATACTTATCAAAACATACACTCTTGACGAAAATGGGCAAAAGGTAGAATATACAGAAGAACAAAAGGAGAAAGCCTATGAGAAAATCAAGGAAGTAAAACGAAAGGCAGATAGTGGAACAGAGTTTGAAGAGCTTATGGAAGAGTATAATGAGGATAAGAAAGGTAGTTATGCTTTTGGAAAGGGAACAATGGATCCAACCTTTGAGGAGGCGGCCTTTAACTTAGATAGAGGGGAGATAAGCGAAATTGTCACTACCCCTTATGGGTATCATCTCATTCAATGTACAAGCACCTTTGATCGAAACGAGACAGACGCCAACAAAGTAAAAATTGTGGAAGAGAGAAGGAAGGAAGCTTTTAGCGAAGAGTATGACGCCTTTGCCAGTGAGCTGGCAACAAATTTAAATGAAAAGCTGTGGGCTTCCATTACAATGACCTCTACGGAAAATGTAGGAACAATGGATTTTTTTGACGTTTATGATGAAATATTTGGTCCTTAGAAAAGAAGAAAAAGATAGGACAAAGGTTAAAAAATTAGGGATAGAAGGCTTCTGCCAATAGAAATATAGAAAATATGGGGTATTTCATTTTAATGACACAATAAAGGAGGCTGTATAAGAAGAACTGTGTAAATCTTCCCAGCTGCTACAAATAATTCTTGTATATATTTTACAAATATCTATACATTTCTACCAAAATATGATAAGATCTTTCATAACAAAAGAATATAAAGGAGAGATAAGGTATGAAACATAAAAAATTAACGGTTATTTTATTGGCGTCCCTTACCATTTTAACGTCGACAGCAACGATTGTGGCTCCACCACTAACAATTGAAGCTCACAGTGGGAGGACAGATAGCAGCGGTGGACATAAGGATAATCAAAATCAGAGTGGTTTAGGTTCTTATCATTACCATTGTGGAGGCAATCCTCCCCACCTTCATACGAATGGAGTATGCCCCTATGCAGACACTAGCAGTAATACAACGATACAGAGTAATACAGTAAAATTAAACGCAAATAGCCAAGCTTCACCAACTACTGCTACTTCGTCTACAGCAGCATCAACAAACGATCCCTTACTCTTGAAGTATAAAATATATTTGGATGACTACAATAATAAGGCTGCTACAGGCTATTTTAAACAAAATATTCATGAGGCTGCGTCTCAATTTATGTCCAATTCCTATAATTATCCCCATATTGAGCTCTTACTGTATCCCCATGAATTTGCTGATCTTGTTGGGGGAAGCAGCAGTGCAGTGAAAGACGATATTTTATCGAAAATTGTATATTTAAGAGTATATGAAGTTTTCAATAATCTTGTTGTACAAACCCAGACAAAGCTTACTGCTCTTGGATATTACACAGGTCCCATTGATGGTGTTTTTGGGCCCAGAACACAACAAGCTGTTACAAACTTCCAGACTGCCTTTGGATTAGTAGTAGACGGCACCATTAACCATCAGGTAGTCTATACCTTACTTGTTCTTATGAAATAAAGGATAAACATATGCAGCAAAAGGCATAAACCCTCTTTGCTGCATATGTTTTTTAAGAATGGAGGGGAATGGAAGCAGATATTTTTTCATTTAAAAGCTGGCTTGTCTTTTCAATTTGTTTTTCATTATTATCTCGTGATTTTCCCCTTATTTTTTATACAATGTATTCTTATGTTCATGATAAGCAATAGAAAAGCAATTGCCCATTTCTTCTACATACCAATGACGAAATTTTGCAGTAGAACCTTTATCTTTCATATATTCATCTACAAATTTCAGTGCATTTTCAATATCTATCAAAGGAGGCATTGAGTCCTTTCTTTTTCCATGTAGGTGTCATTAGATGGATATACATTGGAACAAAGAAAGAATTTTCAAGATGAGAGAATAGAAATATCCCTTTTGAATAGAAAAAAGAAACTGAGATGGACACAAAAATCATATTAGAGTTGTAGGAATAGGATAAATATTGATAAACGAAAAGTACGTTATCCTGAAGGATTTGATACAGTTAAGGTGAATCACAGGGAGGAGGATAATTTTTAGGAAGAAGCCCAGTAAAATTTTGTGTATTATGTAGTAAAAAAGAATTCTGAAATTATTAGCACTCATATAAATTGAGTGCTAATTTTTTCTTGACTTTTTTTCACAGGGGTATTAATATAATTCTTGAGAAAAGAAAAAGTAGAGGAAGTGATTAAAATGGCTAATAAACATGGAAATTTATCAATTCATAGTGACAACATATTCCCAATTATTAAAAAATGGTTGTATTCGGACCATGATATTTTCTATAGGGAACTTATATCCAATGGATGTGACGCTATTACAAAATTGAAGAAACTGGATATGATGGGAGAGTATTCTCTACCTGGAGATTATGAAAGCAAAATCCAAATTATTGTAAATCCAGAGGAAAAAACATTAAAGTTTATTGATAATGGGTTGGGAATGACTGCAGAAGAGGTGGAAGAATATATTAATCAAATTGCCTTTTCTGGAGCCTCTGCCTTTTTAGAGAAGTATAAGGATAAAACAAATGAAGATCAGATCATTGGACATTTTGGGTTAGGATTTTATTCTGCCTTTATGGTTGCTGATGAGGTGCATATTGATTCTCTATCTTATAAAGAGGGAGCAGTTCCAGTACATTGGGAATGCGATGGGGGAACAGAATATGACATGAGGGATGGGGAACGCAAAGAAATAGGTACGGAAATTACCCTATTTATCAATGAAGACAGCTTGAAATTTTGCAATGAATATGAGGCAAGAGAAGTTGTTAAGAAATACTGTTCTTTTATGCCAGTTGAAATATTTTTAACAAAGGCAAACGCTGAACCAGAGTATGAGACAATTCTTCCAGAGGAAAAGAGAGAAAAAGATACAGTTATTGAGACCATTATCGAAGAAGCAAAGACAGAAGAAAAGGAAAATGAAAAGGGAGAGAAAGAAATCGTTGAAATTTCTCCGAAAACAGAAAAACTGAAAATATTAAAAAGACCAGTTCCCATGAATGAGATCCACCCTTTATGGACAAAACATCCCAATGACTGCACAAAAGAAGAGTATTTAGAATTTTACCGCAAAGTCTTTTTAGATTACAAAGAGCCTTTATTCTGGATCCACCTAAATATGGATTATCCTTTCCATTTAAAAGGTATTTTATACTTTCCAAAAATTAATATGGAATACGACTCTATTGAAGGGAAGATAAAGTTATACAATAATCAAGTATTTATTGCGGACAATATAAAAGAGGTTATTCCAGAATTTTTAATGTTGTTAAAAGGAGTCATTGACTGTCCAGATCTGCCTTTGAATGTGTCCAGAAGTGCTTTACAGAATGACGGATTTGTAAATAAGATTTCTGAGTATATTTCAAAAAAGGTTGGGGACAAGCTTTCAGGAATGTGTAAGACAGAGAGAGAAGAATATGAAAAGTACTGGGATGACATTAGTCCATTTATTAAGTTTGGATGCTTAAAGGATGATAAATTCTGTGAGAAAATGACAGATTATATTTTGTTTAAAAACTTAGAAGGAAAATATCTAGCTCTTCCTGAATGTTTGGAAGTGGACAAGACAGATGTGGAAAAAGTAACCGCTTCCGATGCTGAGACAGGAGAAACGGTAGAAGGGGAAGTGGTTGACGAAAAGGAAGAGGACAAAAAAGAGGAAAAAGAACCAAAAACCATTTATTATGTAACAGACCAACAGCAGCAGAGCCAGTATATTCGTTTGTTCAAAGAGCAGGGAATGGATGCGGTTATTTTAACCCATAATATTGATCAGCCTTTTATATCCCAGTTAGAATCAAAAAATGAAGGAATTAAATTCCAAAGAATAGACGCAGACTTGACGGATTCCTTAAAAGAAGAAGGGGAAGATGAAGAGGAATTAAAAAAATGTACAGAGGAGCTGACCCAAGTATTTCGACAGGCTTTGGGCAAGGAAAAGCTGGAAGTAAAAGTAGAAAAGCTGAAAAATGCAGAGATTTCTTCCATGATTACGTTATCAGAAGAGAGCAGAAGAATGCAGGATATGATGAAAATGTATACAATGCCTGGAATGGATAAAGAACTTTTTGGAGGAGAGAGTGGAACAACTTTGATCTTAAATGGAAACAATGAGCTTGTTCAATATATATTAAAAGAAAAAGAGGGAGAGAATGTTTCTATGATCTGCGAACAGCTTTACGATTTGGCTATGCTTTCCCATGCTCCTTTAAAACCAGAAGAAATGACAAAATTTATAGCTAGAACCAATAAGATAATGGTTATGCTTACAAAGGAAAAAGAATAAAATATTGTTTCAAAGGAAAGGGAGCTGCTCTGTCATGATTTTTCATCTATGACAGAGCAGCTCCCTTTTATTCTTCACGATATTGCTTTAGAATAATAGAAGGATTGTTTATGGCGTAGGAGCAGGTACTGTTCCTTCCGGAGCAGGGGTAATTGTCTGGGGCACTTGTGGCACAACAGGCAGAGGAGTTCCTGGAATAAGAGGAATTGTATTTGTGTTTGGATCGATCTGGCCTGGTATTGTGGCAGGATCAAAGAGAGGAACGCCATTTGCATAACTATGAGGACAATATCCAGCAGTAGCTAAATCTGCGCCTAAGGGGTTGATGGTAATGCTTCCTTCTACTCGGTAAGGGCAGGTTTCTGAAGCTCTAAGACCAGTAAGGGAACAGACGAAACCGCTAATATGACTGTCACAAGTTTCTGAAGGTTCTGTTCCAACAGCAAAAAATTCTGATGATGTGCTGCCATCCAACATACAAGTGGCTCCCGCTAACTTTCCACTTTTCCTACATACGGTAGCTGTTGTAATATCCTTTGGTGTAGTAAAATTTTTATGTTCAAGTCCTTCATGGATTTGAGACATAACACTTTTCCATAAGGTTTTTGCCAGATTTTTGTCAGAACCAGTAAGTTTATAGTTGTTGTCATACCCAGCCCAGGTTGTGGCAGTATAATAAGGAGTATAGCCAGAAAACCAGACATCATTATAATCGGATGTGGTACCTGTTTTTCCTGCAATGGGCATATTTCCAAAGTTGACACTTCTGCCAGTTCCCTTTGTAATAACATCTTCCATGGCGCTTGTGAGAAGATAGGCGGTTGTCTCCTTAATAACCTGCCTCGTCTGAGGCTCATTTTCAATGAGAACATCTCCATTATGATCTAAGATCTTTGTATAAAAGAGAGGCTTTGTGTAAGTGCCCATGTTGGCAATAGCTCCATAAGCAGCATTAAGTTCCAGATTCGTAACGCCATCGGTAATACCTCCCAACGCTAAAGACTGGGTAATATCTGAGACAACTCGATTATCTGCCTGAACTCTTTTGGAGACTAGGGTAGTAAAGCCGAAGTTTTGCAAATAGTCAAAGCCAAGCTGAGGCGTTATGTCTGTCAAAGTTTTTACAGCAATAATATTTAAAGATTGTTCAATAGCATAACGGAGGGTACAGGGACCTTTATAGCCGCTGGAATACCAGTTAGACACAGGTCGGCCATTGGCATAATTAAAAGGTTCATCAATTTTTACAGTGGCCAAGGTCATCCCAGCGCTGTCTAAGGCAGGAGCATATGTGGATACAACTTTAAAGGTAGAACCAGGCTGTCTTGTCGTATTGGTAGCTCTGTTTAATGTAAGACTTGCCTCCTTTGTCCCCCGGCCTCCTACAATGGCAACGACATGGCCAGTAGATTGATCCATAACTGTGATAGAAGCCTGGGGCTGGGGAGTCAGGGTCACCTTTTCTGCAATAAAGAGATCGGTATCTTCCATGACAGAAGATTTATATGCTTCAATTTCCTCCATAGCGGCTTCTTTTGATGAAAAAAGAAGACTGTTGCCGTAAGATTTAATATTTTTTTTGTCTTTATAATATTTATCCATCATTTGGGTACTGAAATTTTCCTGTTCCCCATCTTTTGTTTCTATACTCAGTTCATATTCCAAAAGCCATTGGCAGCTTGGAAAATTCTCTTCATTTTGCATGACCTCATCGCAGATTCTCTGGATCTTTGGATCCTGAGTCGTATAAATGGATAGACCGCCGCTAAATAAAGTATTGTACGCTTGGGTATAGGCGTAGCCTTTGATATCTTGGAGATCTTGGATTACTTGCTCTGTCAGTTCATCTACAAAATATGTATAGATGGAACTTTCCTCATTTTCCTCATTGACATTTTTAATCCGGCTGTATACATCATCTTCGATGGCCTCTTCATAAGCGCCTTGGGTAATATATCCTTGCTCTAACATATTAGAAAGAACTTTGGAACGCCTTTTTTCATTTTCCTCAGGATGAGTAATGGGATTGTACTTAGCAGGATTTTGAGTGATGGCGGCAATAACGGCGCATTCAGAGAGAGTTAAATCTGAGACAGTTTTATTAAAATAACGTAAAGATGCTGTCTGGACCCCTAAGGTATTTTGTCCTAAATTGATAGTGTTCATATATTTCTCTAAAATTAAGTCTTTATTTTGAACGGTTTTTTCCACCTCAATAGCTAAGTATTGTTCTTGGATTTTCCTTTTTAAACGTTCAGCAAAGGTTGATTCATCGGTCCAGCCTTTGAACACGTTATTTTTCAAAAGCTGCTGGGTAATGGTGCTGGCCCCTTCAGTAAATTTTCCGCCATTTTTTAAGCCCACAAAAGCTGCCCGCACAATTCCCTTAATATCAATTCCATTATGTTCATAAAAACGTTCATCTTCAATAGCTACAAAGGCATGTTGTAGATCAAGGGGAATCTTTTCAATAGTCTGATACTTTCTATTGGAATCGGCGGCAACTAAGGTAGTTATCTGATTTCCTTCTGAATCATATACAGCTGTAGAGAAACCAGAAGGGTCTAAATCCAATACAGATAGTTCTGGTGAAGAATCCAGTACTCCTTTAAAGAGACCCACGCCAGCGCATAATCCTATAACTCCAACAGTCAGGATGCCTAATAGAATGATTTTAAATACAGTTATTCCTAACATTTTGGCAATTTTTGTTGAGCGGGAAGTTAATGATTGCTGCCGCCTTCGGACGCCTTTTTTTCCATAATTCATAATATCCTCCATTCTTGCACAGCGTATCTTTTGCTCGGTCTCATTTAATAGATAGGGAATGAGACGTAACACTTATACGATGCATAAAAAATTGACTTCATAAAATAGTTCTCTTTATTCCGCCTTTAGTGGCGCAAGGAATGTAGTGAATGTTTAACCTATTATAGCAAAAAATTTCTTCTAAATAAAGAAAAACTTCTATAACCTTTTATAATCCTAGAAGAAAGGTTATGGTTGATACTTGTGATACATATGATAAGGCAACCTATTCCCTTTTCTTTAGAATTGGCTGTTTTTTAAGATTTATTCCCCTTTGTAGGCATGCTTTTTTTACATGACTTGAAACGAAATAGGAGCCATGGTAAAATAACAGAAAAATGAGAGGGTTAAAGGACAGGTAGAAGATGGAAAGATATATATATGAGGGCGCTCAGGCAGAGATTATTGAAAAAAAGTCCAGATTTATTGCGGCTATCGCTTCTGTAAGGACAAAGGAAGAGGCGGCTGCCTTCATAGAAGAGAGAAGAAAACAATATTGGGATGCATCTCACCATTGTACTGCCTTTATAATAGGAAGAAATCCAGAAATAACTAGGTGCAGTGATGACAAAGAACCTTCTGGAACAGGGGGAAGGCCTATGCTGGAAGTTTTAAAGAAGGAATGTATCAAAGACGTTGTAGCCGTTGTTACTAGATATTTTGGAGGAACCCTTCTTGGGACAGGGGGGCTGGCCAGAGCCTATGCCCGGGCGGTAAAGGAAGGATTAGACTTATGTAAAATCATAGAGAGACAAGAAGGAATTCAGCTCCTTGTACAAGTAGACTATGGAGAAATGGGAAAGCTGCAGCATGTATTGGGAAAAAGGGGATATTCTATATTAGAAGCTAGGTATGGGGAGACGGTATCCTTGCAAATGTTAATTCCATACAAGGAAAAAGATAAATGGAAGGAAGAGCTTCTCAATGCTGCCAATGGAAAGATAGAAATAGGAGAGGCAAAACCAGTTATTTATGGAGAGATAGATAGAGAAATTTTGCTGTATGATGGAGGAGAAGAACAATGGAAAAAATACGACAATTTATAGAGAACAAACAATATACTCTTCTTCGAAAGGAGATGACAGAATATAATCATGCAGACATTGCAGAGCTTTTGGAGGAGCTTCCAAAGGAGGAAGCCTTTCAAATTTTTCGTCTGCTGCCAAAAGATATGGCGGCAGATGTTTTTTCCTATCTTCCCATTGACTTAGAACAAATGGTCATTGTTTCTTTGACAGATAGTGAAGCAGCAAATATTGTAGATAATCTTATGGCAGACGATGCTACAGACTTAATGGAAGAAATGCCTTCCAACGTGGTCAAACGTCTCTTAGCAAATGCCAGTCCAGAGGCAAGGAGGGATATTAATCATCTTCTTCAATATCCAGAAGACTCTGCGGGCAGCATTATGACCGTAGAATTCGTAGATCTTAAGGAGAGCCTGACAGTATCCCAAGCGATTGATAAAATAAGGAAAATTGGTTTAGATAAGGAAACCATTAATATTTGTTATGTACTAGATAAGAGGAGATGCCTTATTGGAACAGTTGCCCTTCGATATCTTCTCATAAGCAAGCCTGATGCGGTCATTGGAGACATTATGAATGATAAGGTGATATCCATACAAACATTAATGGATCAGGAGGAAGTGGCGGATATTTTTCAGAAATATGATTTTACTGCAATGCCTGTTGTGGATAAAGAAAACCGCCTTGTGGGGATTATTACGGTAGATGATGTGGTAGATATTATGCGGGAAGAAGCTACGGAGGATATTGAAAAAATGGCAGCTATTGTTCCCACAGACAAACCATATATGAAGACAGGGGTGTTGGAGACATGGAAGAAAAGAATTCCCTGGCTTTTGCTTTTAATGATCTCTGCCACCTTTACAGGTCAAATTATTTCATATTATGAAAATGCATTGGGGACTTATGTGATTCTTACAGCTTTTATTCCCATGCTTATGGACAGTGGGGGGAATGCAGGAGGACAGGCATCTGTTACAATTATCCGAGGAATTTCCTTAAATGAAATTGGATTTTCTGATATTTTTCAGATTATTTGGAAAGAAATTCGAGTTGCCGCTGTCTGTGGCCTAACTCTTGGAGCTGCTACTTTCTGTAAGCTTATGTTGTTGGACAGAGTCAGCTTAACAATAGCTTCTGTCGTATGCTTAACCTTGGTTGTTACTATTTTTATTGCAAAAGTAGTAGGATGCACCCTTCCCATGCTGGCCAAAAAAGTTGGATTTGATCCAGCTGTTATGGCCAGTCCTTTTATTACGACAATTGTGGATGCTCTTTCTCTTATTGTCTATTTCCAATTTGCTACCCATTTACTCCACATAAAGACTTAATGGGAAAGGGAGGATACTATCTGAATAATCATTTTACAAGTTTCCTGTCACTTTCAGTTCTTCCTTGTTCTGGGATGAAAATCCAGTCTTTATCATTTTTGGTGCTACTATATAAAAGTAGACATATTTTGATAAACCATGTATCATATAGTCAGACACTAAAAGGAGGTATCTTAGGTCTACAAAACAAAATGATTATGATGAAGATTTCAAAAGGACTTTCGTAGAGTTGCATCAAAATGGAAAATCACAGTCTAAATTATGCAGGGAATATGGTGTTTCCAAAGCAGCTCTTTCCAAGTGGGTAAAATGATTCTTCACAATATAAACGGAGTATGAAGATATTCTCACTGTTAAACAGATAAAAGAACTATAAAATTGTAATATTAAGCTTGAAGAGAAAAATCTAATATTAAAAAAAGCGATTGCCATATTCACGCCACCCTCTAGCACAGATTAATTGCTGTACACAGACTCTGCCACCAGCATAACATCAAAGTGCTGTGTCAAGTGCTGCATGTAAATAGAAGTACTTATTAGAATATAAAAAGTACAAGTAAGACATGGAAAAATCCAAATATAAAAGTAGAATAAAGAACAGATGGAGGAAGGAACATGGTTACAGAGTACACAGAAGATTTTAAGAAAGATGCAGTGAGATACTGGAAGGAACATCAGGAACTGGGGATTAGTAAATGCGCCAAAAATCTGGGCATAGGAAAAAGCACTCTTTGCAGCTTTGGAAAGGCATATGGTGAGAAGAATGGAACCGTTCCAACCAGAGGAAGGGGAAATTTTGAAAGCGATGAGGCAAAAGAGATTGCACGTCTGCGTAAAGAATGAAGGGATACCAAGGATGCTTTAGATATCTAAAAAAAAGCAATCGGCATACTGGGAAAAGGACAAAAGCAGTTTTTCTTGAAACTGCCCATTGTGAAGAGAGGTTTTTGGAAGAAGGAGAACGCCGGCTGAATGTCTGCGGTGTGCTGAAAAGATTAGGCGTTTCAAGAAGCGGCTATTACGCATGCAAGAAGCGTCTTCCATCGGAGAGGGAACGGAGAAAGCAGAACTTAAAGGAACGAATCATGGAAATCTATCAGGATTCCCATCAGAATTATGGAGCTCCAAAGATCACAGAGTGCCTGAAACAGGAAGGAGAAAGGATAGCAGAAAAGACCGTCGGCAGTTACAGGAGGGAACGGGGGATAAAAGCACAATCTATAAAGCCCGATACAAGAACGACAACCGATCCGGATTTGAGCAGCAGCCTGAAAAACATACGGGATGAAAAGTTTGATCCCAATGAACCGGATGGTGTCTGGTGCACAGATATCCCATATATAGGGACCTTTGAAGGATTTGTATATCTGACAAGGATTCTGGATCTTTTCTCAAGGAAAAGCATAGCGTGGATGCTGTGCAACACGCTGGAAGCAAAAGGGGTAGTGAAAGCAGCAGAGAAGGCAAAGGCGGCAAGAAATGTGGAAAAGCCAAAGCTCATACACAGCGACAGGGGGATCCAGTATGTCTGCAGGGAATATATGGAGGCAACAGAAGGGATGCAGAGAAGCGATGCAAAGAAAGCATATCCATGGGACAATGCATGGATAGAATCCTTTCTGGTTGAACCGGTTTAAAATATTGAACTATCATCACGCATACCGACGGGTATTGCAATACATAGAAACCTTTTACCATACCATAAGGATTCACAGTCACTGTGGATCTCTCTCTCCAGAGGAATAGGAAATGAGAGATAGGAAAAATTTAAATGAACTGAAGAAACAGGCGGGATAAAATAACGCATGCTATATATAAAAGTTCACGTTTGATTTCTACTTTTTCTTGACATAGTACCAATTGATTAAAGGCAAGTTGTTTAGACAAAGCAAAAGACGCCTTGCTAAGCAAGACGTCTTTAGGAACTCCTTCTACGCATGGCAGATGAGCTATTATTAGTATATGCGATTTTCTGTGATTTGTCAATGAGTTTGGGCCATAAACATCTGTTAATTATTTCCTACCGCTTACGCTTGAACCTTATACTGTTCGTAATGCTGAAGCTTTTTTCTTAATGAGTGATCTTGTTCGAAGTAAAAAGCCGTAACTAATAAGCAATATGAATCTCGGCGTTCTACAACGACCATATAGCGTTCCTCTTCAAGCAGCATATGTACTCTGGTTGTGTTTCGATATGGTTCACTCCAAACTTTTACCCCCTCACATTCTTCACATTGCGTTATATCGCAATTATAATTCTCGATGAACGCACGAACCCATCTAATTCTCTCACATCTTCTAAAATCCGGTACACGTTCTCCACTTTTTAGATAATCTTGACAGGTTACATGAAAGAATGCTTCTTCCTTTCCATATTCAATCGGATGCCTGCGAATATTCACCTGCTTTCCTTCAAATATAGGACGTGATTTTATAAAGTCATTCTGAAAAATCTCATATAACGCCCCTTGATATTTAGGATAGTCATTATCAAAGTCATCCCAAAATTCAAATTTGGGCAACCAACAATTATCTCTTGTCATACTGTCCCTCCCGCTTCCCACGAAAGCAGGTTTATTTTTTCCTCACGCAATAGCGTTGTTTTTCGCAATGTATAGCCCGAACGTTCTTTTATCAAATCAATAATTTCTTGCTTTGCTCTACTTTTTACAAATCCATCAGGAAATATGCGATTTTCATAACCGATAGCCCCTATAATAATATCAACTATCTGCATGATTTGAACTTCATCAGAGCGTATAGGCTGTAACCGCCGAATCACTTTTCGAGAAAAATCATACATAGAATTGCAGCATACTTCTCTCAATTTTTTTGCTTTGCGAGCAGAGTTAGTATCTTTAATGTCGATATAAACTTCATAGTTATCAGTTGGGGAAAGGATTACTTTGAGCATATCAAAATACATTTTATAATACCATGTATCGTGCGTTTGATGATAGCGTTCATGAGTCAGTTTTGTCTTGTCTGGAATAATTACACCCCGAAAATGCAAATCATCATCATCAAAGAAATAATTAACTAAATCTTTGTATAAATCAACTTTTGCAGGGCTAATTTTCGTCCATTTCATTTCCATTGTTTCGGAAACGTTATTTCTTTTTTTTATTTGACGAATTCGCTCATTGATTTCTTTCAGTTTCGATTGCGGACACCACACAGCCCCTAATACCATAACATTACTGTTATCATGTTCAAGATGACATGTCTCATCACAATAAACATTATACAACATATTTTCACCACCTCAATTGTCTTTTTTCATTCCGTAATGCACTGGTTCCTCTGCCACCATAGATAGTGTTGGTTCTGTATCATAAAGATATGTAACCTTATCCGGTTCTTTTGAAACCTCTGGGCTAATCAGTCCGAAATATTTCTCAAAGAACCCTTTCAGTTTTTCAATAACTGTCTGTTTCTTCTTATCACGAGAACCTCCTCCTCCGAAACGAGAAACAGGCGGCATCAATCGGTCAACATCTGTTCCGGTGGTTTTGAGTACACCATCACGGAAAGCATTCTCGACAAACTTTCTCGTTTCTTCCGGCTTCAACTTTTCTTCGGTAATCAAAGTCTGAATGTCAGTTTCTCTCTGCTCTCTGACAAAACGCTTCCAGTCAGTATTGACATCGGTGCTTGTATTGATGTCAGCAATAAAGTTTTCAATCAGTTCCTTTTTAGACCTAAGCTGTAAGCTGGACTTGATTGCTTTATCAATCGCAACAA
>CANOLZ010000029.1 GCA_947567075.1 uncultured bacterium | reverse complement strand
AGAGTATGTAAACAGAGTGGATATGAGATGATCATATCAATTTGGGTGGTATCGCAGAAGTAAAGCTTTTGTCCCTTCGTAGGGATGAAAGCTTTTTTTATGTATGACAATAAAAGAAACACTTAAGCGGGAAAGTAATATACTCCACGGGTGTAATGTATCTTTACTAAAAAAATGGGAGGTAGAAAAAGGATGAGGAACAATGGATTCCCATTTGTAAAGAAATTTTTGCAGATGAGATAACTCCCATTACTCTTTTAAAAAAACTGTCTATGATAGACAATGATTATTTTTTATTAGAAAGTGTAGAAGGAGGAAAACAATGGGGAAGATATTCTTTTCTTGGTTTTCAGCCTATGTTTCATATTACATGTAAAAAAGGTGTTGTTTATGTACAAGGAAAACAATTTGAAAAGAAAGAAACAGGGAAACCAATGGACATTTTAAGAAAAATATGGAAAACATATCGATCTGTGAAAGTAAAAGGTATGCCTCCATTTGTCGGAGGATTTGTCGGATATTTCTCTTATGAAATGGTGAAATATGGGGAACCAAAGCTCTCTTTAAAGGAAAGTGAGTTTCCAGAATTTGCATTTATGTTTGTGAATAAAATAATTGCCTATGATCATTTGAAACAGAAAATACAAATTGTAGTACATATGTTTAGAGCTGAAGGGGAAAAAGGTTATCAAAAGGCTGTAGAGGAAATACAAAAAATAATGGAGATCATCTATGAAAAAAAAGATTTAAAAGATAAAGAAAATAGAGAGAAGGAGAAAATAGAGTTTCAATGTAATATATCAAAAGAAAAGTATATTCGTATGGTAGAAAAGACAAAAAACTATATTAGGGAGGGGGACATTTTTCAAGGAGTCATTTCTAGAAGGTTTGAAGCCTTTAGTGAAAGCAGTCTTCTTAACGCTTATCGGGTGTTAAGAACGACCAATCCATCCTCCTATATGTACTTTATTCAATTAAAGAATATGCAAATAACTGGCGCTTCTCCTGAGACAATGGTTAAATTGGAAAACAGGGATTTATATACTTTTCCAGTAGCAGGGACTAGAAGACGGGGGCAAAACGTAAAAGAGGATATATGTCTAGAAAAGGAGCTTCTTGAAGATGAAAAGGAAAGAGCAGAACATAATATGTTGGTAGATTTGGCAAGAAATGATCTAGGAAAAATTGCAAAGTTTGGTTCTGTAGAGGTGGAAGATTATATGAGCGTTCATAAGTTTTCGAAAGTAATGCATATTGCCTCTGTTGTAAAAGGGAAATTAAAAGAAGGTAAGGATGGATGCCATGCAGTGGAAGCTTTACTGCCAGCAGGAACTTTATCAGGAGCTCCGAAATTTCGAGCCTGTGAATTAATTGGACAGTTAGAGCCAGATGCCAGAGGAATATATGGAGGAGCTATTGGATATTTAGATTTATCTGGAAATGTAGATATGTGCATTGCTATTAGGACAGCTATAAAAAAAGGGAAAAAAATATATGTCCAGGCAGGTGCAGGCATTGTAGCAGATTCCATAGCAGAAAAGGAATACGAAGAATGTACTAAAAAGGCAGAGGCAATGATAGAAGCAGTTATCAGGGCAGAGGAGGTGAAAGGATTGTGATCTTTCTTATAGATAATTATGATAGTTTTTCTTATAATTTGGTACACTTGGCCGCCAGATTTGATCCAGAAATAGAAATTGTGAGAAACGATGAAATAACTGTGGAAGAAGTGTTAAAAAAAAATCCAGATCATATTCTTTTATCTCCAGGTCCAGGCAAACCTTGTAATGCAGGAATTTTGGAAGAACTAGTAAAAAGGGTGGAAGGGAGAATTCCTCTTTTAGGGGTCTGTCTAGGACATCAGGGAATTTGTGAATCTTTTGGAGGAGAGATTGTCTATGCAAAAGAAAGAATGCACGGAAAGCAGAGAAGCATTTGGATAGATGTAGATTCTCCTATTTTTAATAGATTAGGAGAAAAAATACTGGCAGCTAGATATCATTCATTAGCTGTAAAGAAAGAAAGTCTTCCATCCTGTCTAAAGGTCATTGCCTGGTCAGAAGATGGAGAAATCATGGCGGTTAGCCATAGGGAATATCCTATCTACGGATTACAATTTCATCCAGAATCTATCTTGACCCCACAAGGAGATAAAATAATAAACAATTTTTTGAAAATATAGGAAAGGGAGAGTTTGAATATGATTAAAGAAGCGATTTCTCAATTAGTAAATAAGCAAGAACTATCCTATGAAACGGCAAAAACCGTTATGGATGAAATCATGGAAGGAAGTGTTTCCCATACATTGATGGGAGCTTATTTGACAGCTCTTCGCATGAAAGGAGAAACTATTGATGAAATTACTGCAAGCGCTGTTGGCATGAGGGATCATAGTACAAGACTTTTACATGATAGGGAGGTATTGGAAATTGTAGGAACTGGAGGAGATGAAGCCAATACATTTAATATTTCCACAACAACTGCCTTTGTCGTATCGGCAGCAGGAATACCAGTGGCAAAACATGGAAATCGTAAAGTTTCTAGCAGCTGTGGTGCAGCAGATGTGTTAGAAGAGCTGGGCGTGAATATAACAATAAGTCCAGAAGCCAGCAGAGACATTTTACAAAAAATCGGCCTTTGCTTTCTCTTTGCCCAACATTATCATAATGCTATGAAATTTGTAGCTCCTGTGAGAAAAGAATTGGGAATGAGAACTATCTTTAATATTCTAGGTCCTTTGACAAATCCAGCAGGAGCTAAATTCCAGCTCTTAGGTGTTTATGAGGAAGAGCTGGTAAAACCTTTGGCAAATGTTTTAATGAAACTGGGGGTAAAAAGGGGGATGGTTGTCTATGGACAGGACGGTTTGGACGAAATTTCTCTATGCGCTCCTACAACTTGTTGCGAAATTAAGGATAATCAATTATGTACTTATGTTCTTACCCCCCAATCTTTTGGATTTTCTCCATGTAATAAGGAAGATTTAGTTGGAGGAAATGCAAAGGAAAATGCCCAGATTACAGGAAATATACTAGAAGGAGAAAAAGGAGCAAAAAGAGATATTGTTCTTATGAATGC
Organism: uncultured bacterium; assembly: GCA_947567075.1. Lineage (GTDB taxonomy): Bacteria > Bacillota > Clostridia > Lachnospirales > Lachnospiraceae > MGBC165282. The sequence continues at coordinate 19,161 of CANOLZ010000029.1, read as the reverse complement.
TGCAGTTGGCATTCATATTGTAAAAAGTAATATTTCCTTAAAAGAGGGAGTCGAGATAGCCGCCAAAATGATAGACGAAAAAAAGGCAAAAAACCAGTTGGAAAAATTTATACAACTATCCAATTTACATTAAGAAAGGAGAGAGGCATTTGTGATCTTAGATAAAATAGTTTCTAGCACAAGAAGGAGAATTCAAAAGGAAAAAGAAGAGATTCCTTTAGAGGAAATGAAAAAGAGGGCAGAAAAAAAGATTGAAATAACCCTCCTTCCTCCTTTTGCCTTTGAGAAAGTATTTTGTAACTCTGATCTCCACTTTATTTGCGAAGTAAAAAGAGCTTCCCCTTCAAAGGGAATGATTTCAGAAGTGTTTCCTTATAAGGAAATTGCCATGGAATATGAGAAAGCAGGAGCAGACTGTATTTCTGTCTTGACAGAGCCAGAATTTTTTCTTGGAAAAAATGAATATTTGACAGAAATAAAAAAGACGATCTCCCTTCCTATTATTCGAAAAGATTTTATAATTGACGAGTATCAAATTTATGAGTCAAAAGCCATAGGGGCAGATGGTATTTTACTTATTTTAGCTTTGCTTACAAAAGAACAACTTATAAAATTTTTTAACATAGCAGAGGAGTTATCCTTATCGGTTTTAGGAGAAGCCCATAACAAAGAAGAAATTGCAATGGGTTTAGAAGGAGGTTTAAGAATGATAGGCATAAACAACCGAAATTTAAAAACTTTTAAAGTAGACATACAAAATAGTATTGGGCTTCGCAAATATGTTCCAAATGACAAAATATTTATTGCAGAGAGCGGCATCACATCGAGAAAGGAGGTAAAGGCTTTGGAGGAGATAGGCGTTCATGGGGTATTAATTGGAGAAAGTCTTATGAGGAGTAAGGATAAAACAGCAGCTCTTGCCAAGCTAAAAGGAAAATGAAAATCAAAATATGTGGACTTCTTAGAGAAGAAGAAATTTCCTATGTAAATGAAGCACAACCAGATTATATAGGCTTTGTATTTGCCAAAAGTAAGCGCTGTATTACACAAAAAAAGGCTGAAAAATTAAAAAATATTCTTTCTCCACAAATACAGGCAGTGGGAGTGTTTGTCAACGAGGAAAAAAAATATATTTGCCAGTTAGCCTATGAAGGCATTATTGATCTCATACAGCTTCATGGAGAGGAAACAATCCACTACGTGGATCAATTAAAAGAAGAGCTCCTAAAAAAAGGGCTGAATACAAAGATTATTCAGGCAGTTTCCATAAAGACTAAGGAACCATTGATAAAGGGATTTTTAAAGGAGAATTCTTATCCTGGAGATTATCTTCTCTTTGATACGTACACAAAAGACGCATATGGGGGAAGTGGAAAGTGCTTTGACTGGGATATTTTAAAAGAAGTAACAATAAAACAGCCTTTTTTCCTAGCTGGAGGAATATCCATTGGAAATATAAAAGAGGCAATAAAAAAGTGCAGCCCTTTTTGTGTGGATATAAGCAGTGGCGTGGAGACAAATGGGAGGAAAGATTTAAAAAAGATAAAGGAGATCGTAAAAACGGCAAAAGGAGGATGAGGAATGAAAGGAAGATTTGATGGATTTGGAGGACAATATATTCCAGAAACATTAATGAATGCTGTCAAAGAAGTGGAAGAAGCTTATGAATATTATAAAGAAGAGGCAGAGTTTAAAAAAGAATGGAACTATCTGTTAAAAAATTATGCTGGAAGACCTTCTCTATTATATAAAGCTGAGAAAATGACAAAAGATTTAGGAGGAGCCCATATTTACTTAAAAAGAGAAGATTTAAACCATACAGGTTCTCATAAAATTAATAATGTTCTTGGGCAGGTACTTCTGGCAAAAAGAATGGGGAAAAAAAGAATTATTGCTGAAACAGGTGCGGGACAACATGGAGTGGCTACTGCTACTGCGGCGGCCCTGATGAATATGGAATGTGAAATTTTTATGGGAAAAGAAGATACGAAAAGGCAGGCTTTAAATGTCTTTCGAATGGAACTTTTAGGAGCCAAAGTCCATCCAGTAAAAACAGGGACAATGACTTTAAAAGATGCGGTTAACGAGACTATGAGGGAATGGACGAGAAGAGTGGAGGATACCTTTTATGTCATAGGCTCTGTCATGGGTCCCCATCCTTTTCCTATGATTGTTCGGGACTTTCAAAAAATAATTAGTAAAGAGATAAAAGAACAAATGATAGAAAGGTGTGGAAGCCTTCCTGATACTGTCATAGCCTGCGTAGGAGGGGGAAGTAATGCAATGGGGGCTTTTTATGAGTTTATAGAAAATAAAGAAGTAGAGCTTATTGGATGTGAAGCAGCAGGGTTAGGTATTGACAGCAAAAAAAATGCAGCTACCATTGCCAATGGAAGAGAAGGAGTATTCCATGGAATGAAATCTTTCTTTTGTCAAGATGGATATGGACAAATCGCTCCTGTTTATTCTATATCTCCAGGATTGGATTATCCAGGAATTGGCCCAGAACATGCCATGCTCTATAAAAGGGGAAGAGCAAAATATGTGCCTGTGACAGATAAAGAGGCAGTGGAGGCCTTTGAATATTTAGCAAAGACAGAAGGAATTATACCAGCAATAGAAAGCGCTCATGCCTTAGCTTACGCTATGAAAATAGCTCCAAAAATGAAGAAAGAAAAAAAGATTGTAGTAAATCTTTCAGGGAGAGGGGATAAAGATGTAGCATCTATTGCAAGATACAAGGGGGTAGAAATTTATGAATAAAATAGAAAATGGATTTCAGAATGGAAAGGCGCTAATAACATTTGTGACTGGAGGGGATCCAGATCTAGAAACAACAGAAAGGCTCATTTATAAAATGCAGGAAGGGGGAGCAGATGTAATTGAAATTGGGATCCCTTTCTCTGATCCTATTGCAGAAGGATCAGTCATACAAAAGGCAAATGAACGGGCTTTGAAAGGTGGGTGTACAACCGATAAGCTCTTGGAAAAAATAGAAAAGATGAAAGAGAATGTGCATGTTCCCCTTGTGTTTCTTACGTATTTTAATTCTATATATACCTATGGAGTAGAGAAATTTATGAGTAAATGTGTAAAGAGTGGTATTGCTGGACTTATTGTGCCGGATCTGCCTTATGAAGAGCAGGGAGAAATTTTACCCATTTGCGAACAAAATGGACTGTGTCTTATTTCTCTGATTGCACCAACATCAAAGGAAAGAATACAAAAAATTGTAAAAAGAGCCAAAGGATTTCTATACTGTGTTTCATCTTTAGGAGTAACAGGAGTACGTAAAGAAATTTCAACAGATGTAAAGTCCTTAGGAAAAATAGTCAAAGATTTATCTTCCCTTCCATGTGCCGTAGGATTTGGAATTTCAACGCCAAAGCAGGGGAGGGAAATGGCAGAAATATTTGATGGTATCATTGTAGGAAGCAGTATTGTGGATAGAATAGAAAAATATGGAAAAGAAAGTGAACAACCTGTCTATGAATATGTAAAATCTATGAAGGAGGCTATAAGGAATATATCCCATTAGCCTAGGATAATACCCCAGGCTAATGGGAAGGGATAAATAACTTTTTTATTATTTCTTTTCCTCTTGCCCTTCTTTTGCAATATGGAAAGAAACTAACAGATCATCCTGCTGAACAGAATCCCCCTGTTTTACGTAAATCTTGTCTACAGTACCTGTAACTTTGGAAACAACCGTTGTCTCCATCTTCATTGCCTCTACCGTCATTAATGGCATATTGACAGTGACAGCGTCTCCTTCTTTGACAAGAACTTTGCCAACAGTACCTGGAATGGAGGAGCCTAAATGTTGAGGATTTCCTTTATCTGCCTTTAATTTGCGGTCAGACTTAACTTCTAAATTCTTATCCTGAATCTTAATATTACGGATAGAGCCATTTACTTGGAACATAAGGGTACGGACACCGTTTTCATCGGGATCGCTGACTTCCAGATATTTAATAAGAAGTTCTTTTCCTTCTCCGATTTGCAAGTATGTTTCCTCGCCTTTGCGGAGTCCATAGAAGTATACATGGCTTTCTAGTCTTGTTACATCGTTATACATTTCAAAATGTTCACAGTAATCTTCATATACTTTTGGATATAATGCATAACTAATGGCCTTTTGATTCATAACTTCTTCAGATTTATCTTCATAGTGATATTTATCAATTAAGTATTGCTTTATGGCTTCTAAATCAACAGGAGGAAGAAGCTTACCAGGACGTTCCGTTAAAGGTTCAATATCTTTTAATACAATTTTTTGCAATTCCCCAGGGAATCCTCCATAGGGCTGCCCCATCATTCCTTGGAAGTAGGAGACAACGGAATCTGGATAGGATAGACCAGCTCCTTCTGTTAATATATTATCTTTTGTCAAACCATTTTTAAACATAAAAATGGCAAGATCTCCAACAGCCTTGGATGTAGGCGTAACTTTTACAATGTTGCCAAGGAGATCATTGGCATCTTTATATAAACTTTTGATTGCTTCAAAATCATCAGGAGATCCCATACTGCTTACTTGGGCTAATAAGTTGGAATACTGTCCTCCAGGAATTTCATATTTATAAATTTCTACATTGGGAGCTTTCATATCACTTTCAAACTGTTCATATACTTTTCGAATACGTCCATAGTAACGGCTTAATTCATCTAGTTCTTCAAAGTCAAGACCAGTATCTCTTTCTGTTCCTCGAAGAGCTTCTACAATAGCGTTCATGGAAGGTTGGCTTGTCAAGGAGGACATAGATTCAATGGCAAGATCCACAATATCCACCCCTGCCTGTGCTGCCATGAGAACAGTGCTTACTCCGTTTCCTGTAGAGTCGTGGGTATGTAAATGAAGAGGAATGTGAAGTTCTTTCTTCAAGGCAGTGACTAATTCCTTTGCAGCCATAGGCTTAAGAAGTCCAGCCATATCCTTTATGGCAATAGAGTGACAGCCTAAAGATTCTAGTTCTAAAGCCATCTTAATGTAATAATCTAAAGTATACTTTGTCTCATTGGGACTGCTTATATCCCCTGTATAACAAATGGCTCCCTCTACGATCTTACCTGTTTTCAGTGACTCCTCAATAGGCATTTTCATATTTTCAACCCAGTTTAAGCTGTCAAATACCCGGAAAACATCAATGCCATGCTCTGCTGAAATACGGATAAATTCCTGTACTACATTGTCTGGATAGTTACTATATCCAACAGCATTGGAAGCTCGAAGAAGCATTTGTATTAAGGTGTTGGGCATACGTTCTCTTAATAGTTCTAAACGCTTCCAAGGAGATTCTTTCAAGAAGCGGTAGGCCGTGTCATAGGTAGCCCCACCCCAGGCTTCTACGGAAAAAGCATTCTGCATGTAAGCGTTCGTGGCATAGGCAGCTCCGCAAAGGTCTTTGCTTCTCATACGGGTAGCCATGAGAGACTGTTGGGCGTCTCGCATTGTTGTATCTGTCACATACAGTTTTTTCTCGTTTAAAATCTTGTCCATGAGGCCTTTTGCCCCTAGTTTTAAAAATTCATCCCTAGCTCCATAAATGGGTTTTGTCTTATCCAACTCTGGAAGGACTCGGTTTTCGTAGTGGGCTTTTTCACCAATATTAGAATTGACAATACGATCGCCGATGAATTCTACAATTTTCATTGCCCTGTTCTGGCTATGGGTGAGCTGGAATAATTCAGGAGTTTCCTCAATAAATGTTGTATAGCATTCGCCATTAATAAAAGTAGGATGGTTTAATACATTAATTAAGAAGGGAATATTGGTCTTTACTCCACGGATACGCATTTCCTGCAATGCCCTTACAGATTTACGGACAGCTCCTGCAAAGGTTCTATCAAGGGAGATAACTTTTACTAACAAGCTGTCATAAAATGGCGCAATGACAGCTCCCATATAGGCATTTCCTCCGTCTAAGCGGATTCCATTTCCTGAACCAGAACGGTATACAGTAATTTCTCCTGTATCAGGCAAAAAGTTATTGGATGGATCTTCTGTTGTCACTCTGGCTTGGATGGAATATCCAATGCATTTAACATCTTCTTGACATTTAATATTTAGTTCATCAGAATCCAGAGGGTAGCCTTGGGCGATGAGAATCTGGGATTGAACAAGATCAATGTTCGTTACCATTTCACTGACCGTGTGTTCCACCTGAATACGGGGATTCATTTCTATGAAATAGGGATTATTGTCTTCGTCTACAAGAAATTCCAAAGTTCCTGCATTTCGGTATCCCACTGCTTTGGACAGGCGGATAGCCGCTTTAAAAATAATGTTCCTTGTCTTATCAGGAATAGAAAAGGCAGGTGCATATTCCACGACTTTTTGATGGCGTCTTTGGACAGAACAGTCTCTATCAAAGAGATGGACTACATTTCCATAATTATCCCCCAGAACTTGTACTTCAATATGTTTGGGACCTCTTAAATATTTTTCAATAAATATTTTATCGTCACCAAAGGCTTTTTTTGACTCGTTTTTAGCTTCATTAAATTCCTTTTCCAAGTCTTCTATACCGTTTACAATACGCATTCCCCTGCCTCCTCCACCGTTGGAAGCTTTTAACATAATGGGAAAGCCTACTTCTGTAGCGATTTTAACAGCTGTATCCAGATCCTTGATAGCATAGTCTACACCGGGAATAATGGGAACCTGAGCATCAATGGCCATTTTCTTTGAAGAAATTTTATCTCCCATCAAGTTCATAATTTTACTGGAGGGGCCAATAAAAACAATGCCGTTTTTCTCACAGGCGTCTACAAAATCTGGATTTTCTGATAAGAAGCCATAACCTGGGTGAATAGCATCCACATTGGCAGACAGGGCAATTTTAATAATGGTATCAATATCCAAATATGCATCAATTGGTCCATGATCTGGATTTAAAGGATAAGACTCATCGGATTTGGAGCGGAAAAGGGCATAACGGTCTTCTTTTGAATAAATGCTGACAGTTGTAATGCCTAATTCGCTCAACGCCCGAAATACACGGATGGCAATCTCCCCTCGATTTGCCACGAGAACCTTTCGAAAAGGTTTAATTTGTACATTAGTGCTCATGTTCAATCTCCTTCCTCAATTTTCCTCCCCAGCGCATGGATATTTGTTGATTGCGCTGGAAATAAAATAATTACCTGTATTTTCCTATTTTCTACTTTATAGTATATGTAAATATGAAAGAAATTGCAAGAGAGAAAAGAGAGAAAATGAGCAAAATTGCAAGAGACACTCCATATCTTAAAAAAACTTTAAGAATAATCCATAAAAATAACTTGCAGATCCTACAAGTATTCATCTATAATTAACTTATGAAATTTTTAGGATTCTATAATTTTGTAGAAAAAGAAGGGAGAAAGAACAATGAACGTATTAGTTATTAACTGTGGGAGTTCTTCATTAAAATACCAGTTGATCAATTCAGACACAGAGGAAGTTATGGCAAAGGGTTTATGTGAGAGGATTGGTCTTGATGGAAGGCTTACATATGAGAAGGCAGGAGAGAAGAAGGAGGAAACTCAGGCTCCTATGCCAACCCACAAGGAGGCAATTCAACTTGTATTAGATGCCCTTGTAAATGAGAAGACAGGAGCTATAGGAAGTTTAAAGGAAGTAAATGCAGTAGGACATAGAATTGTACATGGAGGGGAGAAATTTGCTTCTTCTGCCATCATTACAGAGGAAATGTTAAAGGCAGTAGAAGAATGTAACGATTTAGCTCCTTTGCATAATCCTGCCAATTTAATTGGCATTCACGCTTGCAAGGAATTAATGCCCGAAGTTCCCATGGTAGGAGTATTTGATACAGCTTTTCATCAGACAATGCCAAAAAAAGCATTTCTTTATGGTCTTCCTTATGAATACTATGAAAAATATAAAGTGAGAAGATATGGTTTTCATGGAACAAGTCATAGTTATGTGTCGAAACATATCGCTGAATTTCTTGGAATGGATATTGAACATTCCAAAATCATTGTGGCTCATTTAGGAAACGGTGCATCCATTAGTGCAGTATTAAATGGAAAATGTGTGGATACATCTATGGGACTTACTCCTTTGGAAGGTCTTGTCATGGGAACTCGTTCTGGAGACATAGATCCAGCTATTATGGAGTTTATTGCCAAGAAGGAAAATTTAGATATTGCAGGTATCATGAGCATTTTAAATAAAAAATCTGGGGTACAAGGGATTTCCCAATTGTCCAGTGACTTTAGAGATTTAGAAGAAGGAATGGAAAAAGGAAATGAATTAGCAAAGGATGCCATTGATGTCTTCTGTTACCGAGTAGCAAAATATATAGGTTCCTATGTAGCTGCTATGAACGGAGTAGACGTCATTGCTTTTACAGCAGGTATTGGAGAAAATGCTCCAATGATTCGTGAAAAAGTCATGGGATACTTAGAATATTTAGGCATTGGCATTGATAAAAACGCCAATGGAAATCGAGGAAAAGATTTCATTATTTCTACGCCTGATTCAAAAGTGAAAGTCTGTATTATCCCAACAAATGAAGAGCTCGCTATTGCGAGAGAGACGGTAGCTCTCCTTTAAAAAAGCAAGTTGTTTTTTGGAAAAAGAAGGGGCTATGAAGGAGTCATCTTCCTGTTCATAGCCCCTATTCCCCATCTGAACCCACTTCTTTTCATTTCATTATTTTCCTTATAAAAAAATAGAGAAAAAATATATCTTCTTGGGAAGAGGAGAAATCATATGGAAGGGCGGATCCGCCAAAGGCGTAGAATTTGTAAGTAGCATTCTTGTTATTGAAACAAACCATATATTGTGCTAATATGTCTTAGTGACACAATAAATAGTAGAGGATAAGAATATGAGAATTAGTAAAAGAAATAAAACAGAAGAAGACTATTGCCCTGAGAAAATTATTGGGGCTATTTCCAAAGCCTTTGACAGTGTATCTAGCAAGATAAGCAAAGAGGAACTGAAACGCTTGCTCCTTCAGGTGGAAAGGAAATTTCCAAAGGAACATCTACTTGCAGTAGAAGAAATTCAGGACTTAGTAGAACAGACTTTAATGGAAGAAAAATACTATAAAGAGATGAAGAGCTATATTTTGTACAGAGAGGAGAGAGCCAGAAAAAGGAAATCTAGAAATCGCCTTTCCAGAGAGTTTCAGAATATGGATATCCTTATCCCAGTATTCATGAACATTCAAAAAGAGTTCCATGGAGAAGCCTATGACTTAGAATTGCTTCTTGGAAAATTCCATGCAATATGTAAGCCAGGACTATCTGAAGATGAAAAGCTTTCTATGTTGACAAAAGCCGCTGTAGAACTTACGACAATGGACGCTCCAGAATGGGAAAAGATAGCTGCAAGAATTTTTATGCTCTCCTTTGAACAGCAGCTGCAGACGTATTTAAAAAGACATAATATCTCAAGTTTATATGAGAAGATTGTTTATTTGACAGAACAGGGGCTATATGGAGATTATATTTTAGAACATTATACAAAAGAAGAAATTGACAAGTTTTCTACTTGGATACGTCCAGAAAGAAATCATTTATTCACCTATGCCAGTTTAGATCTTCTTTTAAATAGATATGTAATCTGTACATCAAAGAGAAGACCTTTAGAAACCCCCCAGGAAATGTTTTTAGGCATTGCCATGCATTTGGCTATGAAGGAAAAGGAAAATCGTTCACAATGGGTAAAACGATTTTATGACATGCTCAGCCTTCTTCAAGTAACTATGGCCACCCCTACTCTTTCTAATGCAAGAAAGCCTTACCATCAGTTGTCTTCTTGCTTTATTGATGTTGTGCCAGACAGCTTGGATGGTATTTATCAAAGCATTGACAATTTTGCAAAAGTGAGTAAGTTTGGCGGGGGAATGGGCATGTATTTTGGAAAGGTCAGAGCCAATGGAAGTTCTATTCGAGGATTTGAAGGGGCGGCAGGAGGCGTTGTACGTTGGATACGATTAGCCAATGATACAGCAGTAGCTGTTGATCAATTGGGGGTAAGACAAGGATCCGTAGCTGTTTACTTAGACATATGGCATAAAGACATCCCAGAATTTTTAAATTTGCGCACAAATAATGGAGACGATAGAATGAAAGCCCATGATGTTTTTCCGGGAGTGTGCTATCCTGATTACTTTTGGAAACAAGTAAAGGAAAATATAGAAGGGGACTGGTATTTAATGTGCCCTTATGAGATCCAGTCAATAAAGGGATATGCTTTGGAAGACTGTTTTGGGGAAGAATGGGAAAGGCGTTATGTAGAATGTGTCCGGGATATGCGTATTCATAAACGGGTAATTCCTTTGAAAGAGTTAATCCGCCTTCTTATAAAAAGTATGGTTGAGACAGGAACTCCTTTTACCTTTAATAGGGATCATGTCAATAGGGCAAATCCCAACAGCCACAAAGGAATGATCTATTGCAGCAACCTTTGTACAGAAATTACTCAGAATATGGAAGCAATGGAGCGAGTGGAACAAAGAATCCAGGAAGTAAACGGGGAAACAGTTGTGGTAACGATAACAAAACCTGGAGAATTTGTTGTCTGCAATTTAGCCAGCCTGTCTCTTGGGAGAATTTCAGTGGAAAATATGGAAGAAGTAGAATTCATTACAGAAAGTGCAGTCAGAGCCTTGGACAATGTCATTGATCTGAATTTTTTTCCTATTCCCTATGCCCAGATTAATAATCAAAAATATCGCTCCATTGGCCTAGGAGTCAGCGGCTACCACCATATGCTGGCAAAAAGGCAAATAGCTTGGGAGAGTGAGGAACATCTTCAATTTACAGAAGAAGTTTTTGCCAATATACATTATGGAGCTATAAAAGCTAGCAGTAAACTAGCAAAGGAAAAAGGCAGTTATCCATATTTTCAAGGGAGTAAATGGCAGACAGGGGAGTACTTTGTGGAAAGAGATTTACAAGGAGAAAGATGGGATACATTAAGGGAAGAAGTGTCCAAAAACGGGCTGCGTAACGGTTACCTCTTGGCCATAGCGCCTACAAGCAGCACAAGTATGATAGCTGGTACAACCCCAGGCATTGATCCTGTATTAAACCGGTATTTTTTGGAAGAAAAGAAGGGAGGACTTGTACCAAGAGTCGCCCCAGACTTAGGAACGGAGACTTTCTGGTATTATAAAAATGCCCATTATATGGACCAAACATGGTCTATCAAAGCTTGTGGCATCCGTCAAAAACACATTGATCAAGCACAAAGTATGAACTTGTATATTACTAACGAATATACTTTTCGGAAATTGTTGGATTTATATTTACTTGCCTGGGAAAAAGGTGTAAAAACCCTGTATTATGTCCGATCAAGAAGTTTAGAAATTGAAGAATGTGAAGTTTGCTCCTCCTAAAAGGTAATAGTATTAAAAAAAAAGAAAGGAAAAAGTCCATGGCTATGATGAAAAAAAAGCTTTTATTTAACCCAGATGGAGAGATTGATGTATTATCACGAAAAATTATAGGAGGAAATACAACAAATCTCAATGACTTTAATAATATGAAATATACTTGGGTGAGCGATTGGTATCTCCAAGCTATGAATAATTTCTGGATTCCAGAAGAAATTAATTTAGGAAAAGACGTTAGGGATTACCGGCTTTTGCCAAAGGCAGAGCGGACAGCCTATGATAAAATCCTGTCCTTTCTTATTTTCTTGGACAGCATACAAACTGCAAATTTACCAAATATTGGAGAGTATATTACAGCCAATGAGGTAAACTTATGTTTGTCTATCCAAACTTTCCAAGAGGCTGTTCACAGCCAAAGTTACAGTTATATGCTGGATACCATTTGTGAACCCCAGGAAAGGAACGATGTACTTTACCAGTGGAAGGAAGATGAACGTCTTTTAGCCCGTAATACTTTTATTGGAAACCTTTATAATGAATTTCAGGAAAAGAAAGATCCGTATGTCTTTGTTAAAACGTTAATTGCCAATTACATACTAGAAGGAATTTATTTTTACAGTGGATTTATGTTTTTTTATAATTTAGGAAGAAATGGAAAAATGCCAGGATCTGTACAGGAGATCCGCTATATTAACCGAGATGAGAACACTCACCTATGGTTATTTCGCAATATCATTCTAGAATTAAAAGGAGAGGCGCCTTGGCTGTTTGAAAAGGAGCAGATGGATATTTACAGGGCAATGATTCAGGAAGGATGTGAACAGGAAATTTCCTGGGGACATTATGCAATAGGAGACGAGGTATTTGGGCTGAACAAGGAGATGATTACTGACTACATTAAATATTTGGGAAATATAAGGTGCTATAATATAGACTTACCTCCTGTTTATGAAGGTTATGAGAAAGTGCCAGAAAGCCTTATCTGGGTAGAGCAGTATGCCAATGCCAATATGATTAAAACGGACTTCTTTGAGGCAAAGAGTACAGCTTATGCAAAAAGCAGCGCCTTACTAGACGACCTATAAGTGATTTATATGGGAAAGGAGGAGTTTTTATGAATTTGTCATTAGAGACAAGTGTATCGTTTTTTACTGTTTTTTTTCAAGGTTTACTCAGCTTTTTTTCACCTTGCGTCCTGCCCCTTGTTCCTCTCTATATAGGGTATTTAGCAGGGGGGATGCAAACTGTGGGAGAAGATGAAACCATCATCTATCCCCGTAAAAAAATATGGGTGAATACTTTGTTTTTTCTATTAGGGATTAGTTTTGCTTTCTTTCTATTAGGTATGAGTTTTACCGCCTTAGGGCAGTTTTTTGGAAAAAATCGTCTGTTATTTGCCCGTATAAGCGGGATTTTAATGATACTTTTTGGCCTATATCAACTAGGGATATTTGGAAGAAGCACTATCGTAGATAAGGAACGGCGACTTCCCTTTTCTTTAGAACGATGGAGTATGAACCCTTTGACAGCCCTTGTTTTAGGCTTTACATTTAGTTTCGCCTGGACACCTTGCGTAGGTCCAGCTCTTGCCAGTGTGCTTTTAATGATTTCCTCTTCAGCCTCTATTTTATCTGGTATGTTTCTTATTGGAGTATACATACTTGGCTTCGTTCTTCCCTTTATAGCCGTAGGGCTTTTTACAAGCTCTGTCTTGAATTTATTTAAAAAATATCAACATATTGTCCGCTATACTGTGAAAATAGGGGGAATATTATTAGTATTTATGGGAATCATTACCTTTACAGGGTGGATGAATGGATTGACCAGTTATTTGTCTTCCTATATGGCTTCCAGTGAAAAGACAGAAGTAGAGACGAAAAAAGATAAGGAAGAAGTAATAGAAACAAAACCAAAAGAAGAACAAAGGGAAACACCAAGAAATGAGGCTCCATTAACCCCAGCGCCAGATTATAAAACATTTCTAGACGAAAATGGAGAAGCTCTCTCTTTTACGGATCAGTATGGGGTAGAACAGAAAATATCCGATTATAAAGGAAAAACTATTTTTCTAAATTTCTGGGCTACTTGGTGTGGACCGTGTCAAATAGAAATGCCTGATATTCAAAAATTATATGAAGAATATGGAGAGAATAAAGGGGATCTGATTGTCCTTGGAGTGGCCAATCCAAAAACAGATAAAGCCCCTTACAATAGTGACGTTTCCCGAGAGGAAATCGAACAATTTTTAGAAGAAAATGGTTATACTTATCCAGTCATGATGGATACAGAGGGAATCATGTTCCAACTCTATAATATAAGTGCATTTCCTACAACCTTTATGATCAATACAGAGGGAAATATTTATGGATATGTGACAGGAACCCTCACAGCTCCCATGATAGAGAGCATTGTAACCCAGACTATGGAGAGTACTGCCAGCGAAGAAGGGAAGTAGGGTGGAAGAAAAATGAGTATGCTTGCTTTGTTTACTTTGGCAGTAGGGCTTTCTATGGATGCCTTTGCTGTTTCCGTATGCAAAGGACTAGCTGTCAAAAAGGCAACTTTGAAGCAAGGATTCATAATAGGAATATGGTTTGGAGGATTTCAAGGGCTTATGCCTCTTATTGGCTACCTATTGGGAAGACAGTTTCAGGAAAAAATTCAATCCATTGATCACTGGGTTGCCTTTATCCTTCTTTCCCTTATTGGCTTAAATATGATTCGGGAATCTTTCTTTGGCAAAGAAGAGGAGACGAATTCTTCCTTTGCTTTTTTGGATATGTTTCTTCTTGCAGTTGCCACGAGTATAGACGCTCTTGCAGTGGGAATAACGTTTGCTTTTTTGAAAGTCCATATTGTATATGCTATTTCCTTTATTGGAATAACTACTTTCTTTTTTTCTTTTGTGGGAATGAAAATTGGAAACATATTTGGGATAAAATATAAGACTAAGGCAGAGATGGCTGGGGGCTGTATTTTATTGCTAATGGGAGTAAAAATATTAATGGAACATTTAGGATTTTTTTAAAACAATAGTAAGTACGCTCTGCGAACTTTCTATTGTCATGAATAAGAGAGGCAAGGATGTATGGATGAAAAGGAAATATGCAATCATCTGTGTAGGAGGACAATCCAATGCAGTAGGATATGACGAATCAGTAATTACAAAGAATTATAGAGACCAGTTTCACATAGAACGTCTTTGGCAGCTAGGATTTTATGGGGAGGATAATCTGAAAATCATTCCGTTGTTGGAATGCGCTCAAAATTATCAAGATATGCGTCCTTATGGGAATCCTAATAATGAAAGAGAAGGGCTGGGGACAAAGGGTATTCATCTCCCTTTAGGAGAGCAATTGTTACAACAAGTATCCTCTGACACAGATATACTTGTCCTTCCATGCGCCTACGGGGGAACAGGATTTTCAGAAGGGGAGGAAGGGACTTATGATCCAAAGACCAAAAGCCCTTCCCCAGGCATTTTGCGTTGGGGAGTGAAAAGTCCTTATTACCTGGCTTTAAAAGATCGTTTAAAGTATGTGTTAGATTTAGAGGAAGACAGCCGCTTTTTAGCCATGGTATGGATACAGGGAGAAAGTGACAACACCTTTGGAGAAAGACATTTAGAACTCTTTCAAGAGATGGCAGAGGATTTTTTAGCTTACTTTCAGAAGTATTATCCAGATAGGGCTTATGGAACATGGAATAGAAATCTTTGGTACAATGTAGAAACAACCGCTTATTGGTATGGAGTTGGAGACTGTGAAAAAATTTGGAATGGTTATAAGAAGTTTAATCCTTCTACCTATGTATCGATCCCCCGCAGTACAGATACAAATAAAAAAAATGGAACAGGCATGACCGCTAAGGTGAGAGAAGCCCATTTTGGAAATAATGCTTTTTGGCATGTAATCGCTCCTTTAGTGGCAGAAAAAATAAAATATGTAAGTGGGTATACAAGTGACAAAAAAGAAGTTACACAATCATAACAAGAAAGGAAGTGGCATGAAATGAAAGAGCATGGTCAGTGGGAGTCTACCTACTCAGATGGGGAAATTTTTGAAGACGAAATAGAGAGACAGCATTATTTTATGAAGAAGGCTTCTTTTTACATAGAAAAACAGGCAGAAGAGGAAAACAGGCCCTTAACCTTTTTTGTAACAACCTTTGGATGCCAGATGAATGCAAAAGATTCAGAAAAGTTAAAAGGAATATTAGAAAAGGTAGGTTATGTAGAGGGAGAATCGGAAGATGAGGCAGACTTTGTCATTTATAATACATGCACAGTAAGAGATAATGCAAATCAAAGAGTATATGGACGCCTTGGGGCCCTTGGAAGTAAAAAAAAGAAAAATCCAAAAAAACTCATTGCCCTGTGCGGCTGTATGATGCAGGAGCCTTCTGTTATAGAAAAAATTAAAAAAAGTTATGGATTTGTAGATATTATTTTTGGAACCCATAACTTATTTACATTTGCAGAATTGCTTTGCAGACGATTCGAATCTACAGAAAGGGTCATTGATATTTGGAATGAAACAGACAAAATAGTAGAAGACCTTCCATCAGAGCGTACCTATTCTTTTAAGTCTGGAATGAATATTATGTATGGCTGCAATAACTTTTGCAGCTATTGTATTGTTCCTTATGTGAGAGGAAGGGAGAGAAGCAGAGAGCCTGAAGATATTATAAAAGAGGCAAGAAAGTTGGCAGAAGACGGGGTCATAGAAGTTATGCTTTTAGGCCAGAATGTCAACTCATATGGGAAAGATTTGACTCAGTCAGTCAATTTTTCTCAATTGCTGAAAATGGTAGAAGAAGTAGATGGTATTGAACGTATTCGTTTCATGACATCTCATCCTAAAGATTTGTCAGAGGAAGTGATTAAGGTAATGAAACATTCTAAAAAAATATGCCCTCATCTCCATCTCCCTCTTCAATCTGGGAGTACCCGGATTTTAAAAGCTATGAACAGAAAATATACAAAGGAAGAATATGTATCCCTTGCAAAAAAAATAAGAGAGGAAATAGAAGATATTTCCATCACAACGGATATTATTGTTGGCTTTCCGGGAGAGACAATGGATGATGTAAAAGAAACATTGGAAGTTATCCAGGAAGTAGAATTTGATGGAGCCTTTACCTTCCTTTATTCGAAACGAACGGGAACACCTGCTGCTTCTATGAAAGATCAGGTGGCCAAAGAAGTGATGAAAGAAGGATTTTCTTATATTTTGGATGCCGTGCAAAAGATGGCAAAAAAGAGAGCTTCTCTTAAAGAGGGAAAAGTGATGGATGTTTTAGTAGAGGAGATAAATAAACAAGATTCTTCCCTTGTCAGCGGCCGTCTTGGCAATAATATGATGGTTCATTTTCCAGGAGGAAAAGAACTTATTGGAAAGATTGTTCCGGTTTACTTAAAAGAATCCAAAGGATTTTATTTTTTAGGGGAAAAGTGTGTGGGAAATCACTAAGCTCCAAAAAACATGGATAAGTGGTTTCAAGTCTACAGAGAGGATATTTGTTTACATAAAATAATTATGTTAACTAAAACATCCTTTTTGAAATATAAAAAGAGAACTTAGGCAGATTTAGAACAAAGGATAAAATTGTACTTGTGGGAGGAGGAGAAATTTGGCAGAGTTAACCCCTATGATGCAACAATATATAGAGATTAAAGAACAATATAAAGATTGTATTTTATTTTATCGGTTAGGTGACTTCTATGAAATGTTTTATGACGATGCTTTGACTGCCTCAAAGGAGTTAGAAATTACATTGACAGGCAAAAACTGTGGACAAGAAGAGCGGGCCCCTATGTGCGGCGTTCCTTATCATGCAGTGGAAAGCTATTTAAATAAACTTGTTTTAAAAGGATATAAAGTAGCTATCTGTGAACAGGTAGAAGATCCAAAACAGACAAGGGGAATTGTGAAGCGGGAAGTCATACGTATTGTCACTCCTGGTACAAATTTGAATATGCAGGCGTTAGAAGAGACAAAAAACAACTATATTATGTGTGTTGTCTATTTGTCAAACCGTTTTGGACTTTCTATTGCTGATGTGACAACAGGAGATTATTTTTTGACAGAATTAGATGATAAAAAAAAGCTTTTGGATGAAATTTATAAATATGAGCCTTCGGAATTGATTTGCAATGAAGCTTTTTATGTGTCTGGTTTGGATTTTGACGATCTAAGAAACCGTCTTGGAATGACTATCTATTCTTTGGATCCTTGGTATTTTGATGATGAAATGTGTATCCAATGTTTAAAGGAGCATTTTCATGTAAGTTCCTTAAAAGGCCTTGGTTTGGAGGACTATGATTCAGGTTTGATTGGAGCTGGGGCTTTGTTACGATATTTGTATGAGACCCAAAAGACTTCCTTAAGTCATATAAGCCGTCTTCTCCCTTATACGATTCATAAATATATGCTTTTGGATAGCTCTACAAGGCGCAATTTGGAGCTTGTGGAAACTTTAAGGGAAAAACAAAAAAAGGGAACTCTCCTTTGGGTACTAGATCAGACGAAGACGGCAATGGGCGCTAGAATGCTTCGAAGCTTTTTGGAACAGCCTTTTATTGATAAGAATGATATTTTAAAACGGTTAGATGCAGTGGAAGAATTTGCAAATAATATGATGATAAGGGAGGAGATTCGGGAATATTTACATTCTATTTATGATTTAGAGAGACTTTTGACAAAAATTACATATAAGTCTGCCAATCCAAGAGATTTTATTGCCTTTCGAAATTCTTTGGAAATGCTCCCCTACATAAAATCCCTTCTTTGGGATTTTCATTCCCCTTTGATGAAAGAAGTGGAAAACTCCATTGATGTTTTAGAAGATATCTATAAGCTCATTGCGGATTCAATTAAAGAGGATCCCCCTATTTCTATCAGAGATGGAGGAATTCTCAAAGAAGGTTTCCGAGAAGAAGTAGATTCCTTACGTAATGGGAAAACAGAGGGAAAAAACTGGTTGGCCGCCTTGGAAAAAGAAGATAGGGAGAGGACAGGCATCAAAAATTTGAAAATAAAATATAATAAAGTTTTTGGTTATTATTTTGAAGTGACAAACTCTTATTTAAATCTTGTTCCAAAAGATTATGTGAGAAAGCAAACCTTAGCCAATGCAGAGCGGTATACAACAGAACGGTTAAAAGAATTAGAAGATACTATATTAAATGCAGAAGATAAGCTTGTGGCTTTGGAATACCAAATATTTTCTGAGATAAGAGATAAGGTAGGCTCTCAAGTGGAGCGAATTCAAAGGACGGCAAAAGCCATAGCCCAGACAGACGTTTATGCATCCTTTGCCTATGTGGCAGAAAGCGCTGGCTACGTCCGGCCCCAAATAAATGAAAAGGGCATTATTGACATTAAAAATGGAAGACATCCTGTTGTGGAAAAAATGATGCCTCATGATCAGTTTATTTCCAATGATACATTTTTAGATAGACAAAAGAACCGTTTGTCTATTATTACTGGTCCGAATATGGCAGGAAAGTCTACTTATATGAGACAGACTGCTCTCATAGTTCTCATGGCCCAGATAGGAAGTTTTGTTCCTGCCCAGTCAGCAAATATTGGCATTGTTGATCGAATTTTTACAAGAGTGGGGGCGTCCGATGATCTAGCAAGCGGTCAAAGCACTTTTATGGTAGAGATGACGGAAGTTGCTAATATTTTGCGAAATGCCACTTCCAACAGTTTATTAATATTAGATGAAATAGGAAGGGGCACTTCTACTTTTGACGGCTTAAGTATTGCCTGGGCAGTTGTAGAATATATAAGTAACGTAAAGC
>CANOLZ010000028.1 GCA_947567075.1 uncultured bacterium | reverse complement strand
CAACGGGCAAGACTTATTATAGCACCCCCCTCCCTTTTTTGTCAACGCTTTTTTTCTTTTTTCTACATTTATTTTTTTTAATTTGAATATCAGGTAAAACTTCTTTTAAAATTCTTCCCTACTCATAAAAAAACACTGCAGTTACTGCAGTGTCATTGTTGCTGTATTCGTTCCACTTCTTATGGAAAGTTCAATTTGTTGTATATTATCAAAAAATTCTTGTGTGTCTTCCACCACAAGTACTGCCTCTGTCCTTCCCCCTGCTGGCACTACTGTCTGTAATGATTTTAAATCATTTAATAAGATAGTAGTCAACGCATTTTTTGTATTACTTTCATTAAAAGTAAAACGAAACCTTGCATCTGTTGAAAGAACGTCACAAGTCTGGTCAGCCTCTGAATTGTTTAAAATAGAAAATGTAAATATCCCTAATGTTTTTCCTTGGGAAGCTCCCATAGAAAAGAAACTACTCATATCTGTTGTAGGGTCAATTCCTGAAACTCCTGGATTTTCTGTTCCTTCTACTGGAAGTTCTCCCTCTGTTCCTTGGCTAGCTGTTGGAGGATAGGATTCATAAGTTGAAAAACCTTCATATTGTAATGACATTCCATTTAAATTTAAAATTTCATCTACCGAAAGACTTACTTCCCCTTGAGATTGACTATTTGCTTCTTCTGCCGCCCTTTGTTGTTCATAAAGAGCTTCTGCCGCTGCAATGTCTTCCTCTAAAAAATATTTTCCTGGGGGTAAATTTACTAATTTATTTTCATAATTTCTATCATACTTCAAAAGTAAATTGGCTGTTGTCTGGGCAACCTGTTCTGTTTCCTCATTTGTCAGCTGCATCATATCGCTATAATTGCATCCTGTTAACGTTAATGCTCCCATGATAGAAAAAATTGCAACACTCTTTTTACATTTCATTTTTTTTCTCCTAAACCCCTATAATATTCTTTTCTTTCACTTGTATGGATGTTACCTATACTCTTTTGTATGAAAAGTGGAATCCTGATCCTCCTTCCCATACTGTCATGAAAGTCCAATACAAATCCCCATGGAGGAACTAGATGGTCTCTTCATACTTTCTATTTTACAATTTATGCAATCTACAGTCAAGCTCAAACCAAAATTCTACACCATTTTCATAATTTTTTACTCCGTATTTTTCATTGAAAGACTCCATAATTGCTTTTACAATTGAAAGCCCCACTCCACTTCCTCCATATTCTCTTGTTCTAGCTTTGTCCACTTTGTAAAACTTTGTCCAAATATGTTCAATGGCTCCTTCTGGGATAGGCTCTCCTGTATTAAACACAGAAATTCTAACTTTTTGGTTTTCCTGCCTTACTTTCACTTCAATAACCTTTTCGTTGTCAACGTGATGAAAAGCGTTACTTAAATAGTTCATAAAGACTTCCTCTGTTTTAAATTCATCTGCCCAGACAAAATAAGGTTTTTCCTCCCGAAAAATGATTTGGGCTTCTTTTTGTTTTGCCAATATGTCTACTGACTGAATACAGTTTTTAATCATATCAGTAATATTGAATCTTTCCATTGTCACCACTTCATTGCCAAATTCCAATTGATTCAATGTGAGAAGATTTTTTACCATCTGGTTCATTTTATCTGCCTCATCCATTATAACATCACAATAAAAATTCCGGCTCTCCTCATCATCATTGATTCCTTCTTTTAATCCTTCTGCATATCCTTGAATAAGGGCAATGGGTGTCTTCAATTCATGGGAGACGTTGGACAAAAATTCTTTTCGCATTTCATCCATCTGTTCCTTTTTTTCAATATCACTTTTTAATTCATTGTTTGCCGTTTTTAATTCACTAATGGTTTCCTCTAAAGTAGAAGAAACTCTATTCATATAATTTCCCAACAATCCAATCTCATTTTTATCATTGCTTTCATATTTTGCCTCAAAGTCCAAGCTGGCCATTCTCTCTGCCAGGGAAGCAAGCTCCAAAATAGGTTCCGTTACCTTTTTTGCCACCAGCCAGGCTACAATACCGCTTAAAACAATAGCAATGGAGCCTACATAAGCTAAAAATCTATTGGCCAATTCCACACTTTCCCGAATGCTTTCCAGGGCAGTTCTCATGATAAAAAAATTTCCATTTTCCAATGTACCAAGCATTTCAATATAGTCTGCATTTATTCGTTTATCCTTTGTTATTTGAATCATATACTTTTCTGATTCATAAACGACCTTTGAGCGTTCATTATCTTGATTAAAACTATAATCTAAAATTCTTCTTGCAAGCAAGCCTACGTCATTGACAGAGGCCATCACCGTTTCTGTACTGGAATCGATGATCAAAACGCTTAAATTATTCATTGTCCAAATTCTTTCAAATTCCAAGGCAAATTCTTTTGAATGGATACTCCCACTTTCTGCTGCTTCATTTATTCTATTATAAGAATTTTGAAGAACCGTCTGCTTATTATAAATATAATAATTTTCCAGCAATGTACTGTTAATAAACCAGCACATAATGATAGTTCCTGCTATTAATACCATGAAAATACAAGTAAACTGCCTCTTAATGGAGTGTTTCATTTTTATGCCCACGCCTCTCCCACAAATCGTCTAAAAAGACGGATTATACTTGAAGTCTCGTGTAATATTAACCTTTCTTCTCACACTTTTCTTTGGCGTCCACTTCAAATTTATAACCCATCCCCCAGATCGTCTTAATGTAATTTCCTTTCTCTCCCATTTTACTCCTCAATTTTTTTACATGGGTATCTATCGTTCTTGCATCTCCAAAATAATCATAATTCCATACATTATTCAGTATCTTTTCCCTGGACAAAGCAATTCCTGCATTTTCCATAAAATATGTGAGCAGCTCAAACTCCTTGAAACTTAAATCAACAGATTTTCCTTCAATACTTACAGTATGGGCCGACTTATCAACGATAATTCCCTTTATCTCCAATGTATCTTCTGTATTATATGCATTTACTCTTCGAAGAAGAGCCTCTACCCTTGCCACAAGAATTTTGGGACTAAAGGGCTTTGAAATATATTCGTCCACTCCCAGTTCAAACCCTTGAAGCTCATCCTTTTCATCACTTTTAGCCGTCAACATAATAATTGGAACTTTTGAATACTCCCGAATTTCTCTACATACTTGCCAGCCATCCACTTTCGGCATCATAATATCCAGCAGTACAAGGGCAATATCATTTTGTTCAAAAAAAATATCTAAGGCTTGACTCCCATCCTCAGCCTCAACTACCTCATAATTTCTTTTTACCAAAAAATCTCTTACCAGTTTCCTCATTCTGCTTTCATCATCTACTACAAGAATTTTTAACCGTTCCATATTTCCCTCATTCTTTGCGTCTTAGCCTTTTCGTCTCATACTTATTTCTATTTTCTTCAGTATAGCCAAAAATTATGTTAAAAATGTGAAGTCTTATTCTCTTTCCTGGATATTGATTTTTAATTCTCTTTCTTTTAATTTCACTGCTGCTTCTCTTTCCTTCAACTCTTGTTCCCACTCAGCATATCGGTTTTCTAAAGCAGACTTATAATTAAGTATATTGGGATTATCTGCATTTAAGGCAACAATAAACATGGCTATGAGCATACAGACAAAAAGGAAATTCAAAGCAATGGATATCTTAAGCTGCCTTTTTATATTTGGCCCTTTTTTCCCTTCTATTCTTTTACGGCTTTTTTTTGGCTCTTCTAATCCTTTTGCGCTATATACGCTAAAGAGAGGAATTTTTGGAATTTGTTCTTTAGATATCCCTTTGCTTTCCACTAAAAAATTTTGAAGCTTAACCAAGTATTCATGTCCAATTGGCGTCACAAACAATCTATTTTCTAGTATTTTTTTGTATACTTGTAAGACAGACTCTGGATCTTTATAATTCATCCTTGCTTCCAAATATGTAATTTTTTTCTCCTCTTCCCTGGCAATTTCTGCATCCTTCTCTGAACCAAAGGTGTATCCCCCTACGCTCCACTGTTCCATAGCCGCCTCTCCTCCCTTGCCATCTAAATCTTCTAGTTTTGGAACCCCTTTTTAAAAAATTTTTATTATAAAGAGATTTCTAATATTTTCCGAACAGTAAAAATAACATTGAATCCAAGCTGAATTTCAATGTTATTTCTCGTGGACCTGGCGGGAATCGAACCCGCGTCCGAAAGCCCATCCATTAAGATTTCTCCCATCACATTCCTTATATTTTCATTCCCTCCAAAAAGCGCCTAAGGACAGGCTCTTTTTTTTAGTAGCTTCATTTTTTCTTTTATTTCCTCAAAGCTTTGAAAATAAAGTGCCTCGCAAAGTCGATGCCGGATACTTAAGCAGCGAGTGGCTTAAGGCCGACAGCTGCCATTAGGCAGCGTAAGCTAAATTATCTTCAGCGTTTATATTTATAATTCCGACTGTTTTATGCGGAATCGGACCGCAGATGGCTACCCTAACTTCAAAACCCCCGTCGAAACCAGTACAAGCCCTGGTTTTATTCTATATAAGTATAAATTTTTTTTTCATCATTGTCAAGGGTGAGAAGAATAGTTAAGCTATCAAAATACCATTACTAAGCCTTTTTCTATTTCTCACTCTGGACTCCTTTTACTCTTAGTGACAGGGGTTTTGGTCTAATCTTTTAGCTGAGCCTCTAATACCTTTTTTGCTTCTTCCAAAGCCTCAGAAATTCCTTCTGGTTTTTTTCCTCCTGCCTGGGCTATATTGGGGCGTCCTCCCCCTCCTCCTCCAACAAACCCTGCAATTCCTTTAATTAAATTACCAGCATGGGCTCCCTTCTTCTGAGCCTCCTCTGTTGCCATAGCCATTAAGTTTACCTTTCCCTCTTCACTAGAAGCAAGTACAATAACACCTTCCCCTAATTTTTCTTTTATTTGGTCTCCTAATTCCCTTAATCCATTTTTATCTACCTTTGACACACTTGCCGCTAATAATTTTACTTCCTTGACTTCCTCTACCTTAGTCATAACATCTCCCAAAGCATCTTTGGCTGCTTTAGTCTTATAAGATTCATTTTCACTAGAAAGAGTCTTTAGCTCAACTAATAAATGTTCTAATCTTTCCACTAAATGTTCTGGGGAAGCTTTTACTATTTTTGCTGCTTCTTTTAATATCTCTTCTTGTTTTTTGTAATAGCCAAATACTCCTTCTCCTGTCAAGGCCTCAATTCTTCTCACTCCTGCGGCTACTCCACTCTCGGATATAATTTTAAATGCAATAATGGATGCTGTATTTTCCACATGGGTTCCTCCACAAAGTTCTATGGAAAAATCCCCCATTTGTACAACTCTCACAGTCTCTTCATATTTTTCTCCAAATAAAGCCATTGCCCCTGTCTTTTTTGCATCTTCAATAGACATAAGCTTTGTTTCCACTGGGATAGATTCCCTAATTTTCTTATTAACCATTTCCTCTACTTTGTTTAGTTCCTCTTTTGTCACAGGAGAAAAATGGCTAAAGTCAAAGCGAAGTCTATCTCCGCTTACGTAAGAACCTGCCTGTTCCACATGAGCCCCTAAAACATCTCGTAAAGCCTTTTGCAATAAATGAGTGGCGCTATGATTTTTACAAGTATCCCTTCGATTGCTTTCTTCTACTTGTAAAAAGACCCCTTCTCCTTTGCAAAGCATTCCTTTTGTTACTTTTCCTACATGTCCTATTTTTCCGCCAAGAAGCTTTACTGTTTCTTCCACTGCAAAGTCTCCATCTTTTCCTTTGATTATCCCTTTATCTCCATTCTGTCCTCCCATAGTTGGATAAAAAGGCGTCTCATGGACAATAACGGTTCCAGCCTCTCCTTCACTTAAAGAGTCTGCCTCCTCGCTCTCTGTTGTCATCGCTAAGATATGAGACTTGTGAGAGAGTCTATCATAACCTACAAAGAGAGAAGTAATAGAAGGATCCAAAGATTCATATACGGTTTGGTCTGCCCCCATATAATTGGTTTCTTTTCTGGCACTTCTCGCTTTTTTCTTCTGCTCTTCCATTGCTACATGAAATCCCTCTTCTTCTACAACAAATCCCTTTTCTTCTATTATTTCCTTTGTTAAATCCAGAGGAAAACCATAGGTGTCATAAAGTTTAAAAGCATCTGCCCCTGAAAGCTCTCTCTTATTTTCTTTTTTCATCTCATCTTCCATTTCAGAAAGAATCGTCAATCCCTGATCAATGGTTTTATTAAACTTTTTTTCTTCTTGGGTTAAAACATTGAAAATAAATTCTTTCTTTTCCTCTAATTCTGGATAACCATCTCTGCTTCCTTCTATCACTGATTCGCCTAATTTTGCAAGAAACCCTTTTTCTATGCCAAGAAGCCGTCCATGTCTTGCAGCTCTTCGAATTATTCTTCTTAACACATATCCCCTTCCCTCATTGGTAGGCATAATCCCGTCTGAGATCATAAAGGTGGCAGAGCGAATATGGTCGGTAATCAATCGTATTGACACATCTTTTCTATCTTCTTCTTTATATTTTATACCTGCTATTTCACAGACTCTGTTTCTAAGTTTCTCTATTGTATCCACATCAAAAATAGAATCTACATCCTGAACAGCTACAGCAAGACGTTCTAATCCCATTCCTGTGTCAATATTTTTCTGTTCTAATTCCGTATAATTCCCCTGGCCGTCATTATCAAACTGGGTGAATACATTATTCCAAACTTCTATATATCGATCACAGTCACAGCCAACCGTACAATCTTTCCTGGCGCATCCATACTTTTCTCCTCGGTCATAATATACTTCCGAGCAAGGGCCGCAAGGGCCTGAACCATGTTCCCAAAAATTATCCTCTTTACCAAAACGAAAAATACGCTCTTTCTCAATTCCTATTTCCTTTTGCCATATTTCAAAAGCTTCCTCGTCTTCCTCATAAACAGAAGGATAAAGACGATCTTTGTCTAAACCTACGATCTCTGTTAAAAATTCCCATGTCCATTGGATTGCCTCATGTTTAAAATAATCTCCAAACGAAAAATTTCCAAGCATCTCAAAAAAAGTACCATGTCTTGCTGTTTTTCCTACATTCTCAATGTCTCCTGTACGGATACATTTCTGACATGTAGCCACCCTTCTTCTTGGAGGTATTTCCTGCCCTGTAAAATAAGGCTTTAAAGGGGCCATTCCGGAATTAATCAAAAGCAGGCTGTTATCATTATTTGGCACTAAAGAAAAACTTTTCATTATTAAATGGCCTTTGCTTTCAAAATAATCTAAAAACATCTTCCTCAGTTCATTAACGCCATATTTTTTCACTTTTTTTCCCTCCAATTTCTTACTATGTATGGTTGTTTCCCTTCTCATTGATGAAATTATAAGAATAATCCAAAGTCTTGTCAACTAATCGTTGGGCCTTTGATAAAAATGTCCATTCACCTGTTCTGTTTTTATAATATTAGTAAATGCCTGGGAATCAATTTCTTTCACTTTGGATAAAACTTTACGGATTTCATCAGAGGAAACAATGGAATATATAATATTGCACTCTTTTCTCTGATAACATCCTATCCCTTTAATTAATGTAGCATCATGATTTGTAATATTTTTAATGGCTTCGTATATTTCATCTGGTTCGTTCGTCACAATGAGTAATGTTTTTTTCTGATAGCGCTTATATAAAGTTGTTAACACCTGCGTAGAGGTAAACTGAAAAATAATGGAATAAAGAGCTTCATTCCAACCAAATAAAGCTCCTGCTATAAGGAGAATTCCCATATTTCCCAGTAAAATATAATTCCATGCATCAATCCCATAACGCTCTGACAAAAAAATAGCAATGAAATCTGTACCCCCACTTGTAGCGCTGGCAAAAAGACATAAACTAATTGCCAGCGCATTCATGATTCCTCCAAAAATACTAACAAGCAATATATCATGGGTAATAGGATAAGCTGGAAGAATATCCGTTAATAAGCTGGTAAATACAATCATAATGCAAGAATAAATAGTAAACTTTTTCCCTATAAACCGAAAGCTAATCCATATAGGTATACTATTTAACAGAAGATTTATGGCAGTAAAAGGAATTTCAAAATGAAAAAACTCCTTTCCAATCTGTTGAATTAACAATGTTAATCCGTTAAATCCTCCTGGAATAAGCCCTCCTGTCTGGACAAAGCTATTCATATTCATTGCCATAATACAAGCTCCTAGGAAAACAAGCGCTGTCCTTTTTAAATCTTTTTTTATCCATCGACCTCTATTCATTCCTGTTTCTATCCCCCTATGTCAAAAAGCAAGCCCTATTGCATACATATTATACTCCATACTCTTTTGCAAGGTTTAAAAACGTATCTTCTTTCTCCTCTAGAAATCTTTCAAAATCCATTTCTTCTTTGTCCAGCTCTTCCCCAAGTCTTTGTATAAACTCTGGTATTTTATCTGCTGGCAGTGTACCATAGCACTGTCCTATCTTACTTTTACTGCCCTTAACCCTTCCACCAGCATACATGTCAAATACATTCACCATTGTTCCTTCTACTTTTTTCATCTTCCCAGCAAAACCAAGACTGTTTACTTGATGTCTTGCACAACTGTTGGGACATCCACTAATGGACAAGGAAGGAAGCCTTTCTTGCCCCGTCTTTCCTTCTTCTATTTGGTGAATAATATTTTTGCAAAGCCGCTGGCTTTGCTGTACTCCTATTTGGCATGTGGGTGTACCAATACAGCTGACACTTTGACCAATTCTTGTATCCATCATTTTGTCTTTCATTATCTCCCAAAGCTCTTTAGCCCTTTCTAAGGACAAATTTCTAATATACATGTCTTCAGAAAGTCCCAGACGAATCTCTTCTTTATTCTCCTCTTTTAGAAAATCATAAAGCTTGGATGCCTCTTCTACCCCTAGCTGTCCACACATGGGGTGAAGGATAAGAGTATAAGCTTCCTTTTGCCTTTGGGGAAGAAAAATATGGGAATGGATTTCTTCCTTCCACTCTAGGTTATCCGCAAGTACAGGTTCTATCTCCTCTAATTTACAGCTGTCTTTCACTTCCTCCACATATTTCTCATAACATTGTAAAAACTCCTTTGTTCCCATTCTTTTAGGGATAAATCGGATTCTTGCCTTTGCTCTGTTCTCATAATCTCCTTCCTTTACAAAAAGGCGGATTAATGCTTCCACATAATAAAGTACCTCTCTTGGGTCAATCCTTTTCTCATAGGGAATCCCTAAAGAAGCTCCCTGTCCCATACCTCCAGCAATCCACATACGAAACACAGGAATTCCCTTTTCCAAATCAGCCATAAATCCTAAATCATTAATTCCAGCCCCTGCTGTATCTTCCTGTCCAGAAGAAAAAGCTACTTTCACCTTTCTTGGAAGGTGATAGCCTGTTGCATTTTTCAGAAAATAATCTCCCACTAAGAGAGCATAGGGGGTTACATCAAAGGCTTCTCCTCTCTCCACTCCAGCCATAGGAGATAATGCCACATTTCTTGGATAGTTGCCTCCCCCTCCCCTTGTAAATAAATCATGAGTAATGGCATCTTTCATAATATCACATACCTCATCTATCTCCAAGTCATGAAGCTGTATTGCCTGTCTTGTCGTTAAATGAATCCTTTTTAGCTTATATTTTCTTGCATAAGATAAAATCAAGGTAAGGTGAGGTAAGGACAGAAGTCCTGAAGGAGTGCGAAGACGAATCATAAAGGTTTTCCCATCCCTTTGAGCATAACTTCCCATTCCTCCTGAAATCTTTTTAAAATCTCCTTTGCTTATATCCCCTTTTAGAAATTTATGTCCCGCCTTTCGAAAGTCCTCCACTTCCTCTAATAAAACTTTTTTGTATCCTTCCATTTCACTCCTCCATTTTGTCTTGATTTGGAAAAGGGGTCAACACATATTTTCGAAACCCTGTATCTACCCCTTTTTTTTCTTTTATAATATGATCCCCTGCTATCTCTATCCTTCTCTTTGTCAATTCACTAACCTTTCGAAATCCTTTTTTATATGCCTCATGTTTTTTTTCAATTTGCTCTGGCATTTGCACGATTAAAAAACTTCTTTCTCCTCCGTCCATTGCATTTGCCTTCATAACACCATGAGCTGTTGTTGCCGATCCAGCAAAAAAATCTAAGACTTTATCTCCCTTTTTTGAAAAGTTTAAAATATGCTCTGTGACTATAGAAAGAACCTTTGGCGTATCAAAGGGAATACCCATATCCTTTAAGAGCAAATCATCGCTGCCTCCATAGTACATAACTGATGGAATATTTTCATATTGATTATCCTTTAATAAATACTTTCTAGCTGGCTGGGTTGTTTCATCTTTTCCAAAAATAATTTCCCCTTTTTCTAATAGCTCCCTCATCTTTGCAGGTGAATTTCTCCATCCTCTATGAGGGACTGGGCATTCTTTCCCAGTAACTGGATGAATTAGAGGTGTAAAATAGTCATGGGAAGGCTTTTTTTTATTTGGCCAAGCCATGGATACTAAACGATAAACTTGTCCATTCTCATCTATTTTGTTATAAGCCTTTTCCCCTCCTGAAAAACTTTTCTGCTTTGCCATCCATCTGGCAAATTCTTTTCTCCCTTCCTCTATTTTATTTCCATCTTTATATTTATTATAAATGTCTTCTGCCATTCTTAATATTTTTTCAGCATTTTTTTTCTTCCGTTTTAGAGGATTAGATTGAAGGTATTCCTTTTTATTTTTTGTATAGACAACAATATATTCATGCTGGATAGCAATCCCTTTTACATCTCCTTTTGGATTTCTTTTATCCCAAATAATGGTTCCTAAATGATTATCCTCTCCATAAATCTCTTCCATAAGCTTTTGTAAGTTTACATACTCATGCTCATCAATATTAATGAGAATAATTCCATCTTCTTTTAAAAGATTTCTAGAAATTAAAAGCCTTGGATACATCATGGAAAGCCATTTTCTGTGATAAGAGCCCCCGGATTTTTTCTTTGTCCCCATCTTTTTTCTTTCTTTATCTGCATAACTGTCCTGATAAACAAAGTCTCTGTTTGTATTATACGGAGGATCAATATAAATCATCCCTATTTTTTTACAATAATCTTCTTGTAATACTTTTAGGGCTTCTAAATTTTCTCCTTCAATAAACAAGTTTTTTGTTGTCTCCCAGTCCCTGCTTTCTTCCTTTTTAGACACTAGACAGGCTTTTGGGGGTTCCTTTGAAAGTAAGTAAGCTCTCTCCTTTCCCGGCCAGGTAAAACTATAGGTTTCCTCTATTTCTCTGTCCCCTAAAAGCTTACGAAATGCTTCCAAATCCATTTTATCATCCTTTATACATTCTAAAAAAAGGGATTCCCACTTTTTCCATCTTTCTTCCTGCTCGTCCATTACAATTCAAGTTCCTCCCTGACAACGTAAAATTCTAATGGTTATTTCCATCTATTTATTCACTATCTGTCTTTTGCATAAGATAGGATATTTCTCCTGCTATATCTGTGACTTCATACTGTGAAGATAAATCTTCTACAAGTTGAGATACTTTTTCATTGGCAATTGTATTTTTAATAGTCTCATTTTTCGTTTCATCATAATATCTTTTTACAAACTCCACTACATAATATTGGTTATTGGACTCATCTGGCAAGGTTGTTAAATCCCCTCTTTTTCGTCCCTCATCAAACAACCATTCCCCCAACACTACTGGCGTCCCTCCATAAGATCCTCCTTCTGTTAAACTTCCCTTACCTTCTGCATTTTCATACAGAGACTTTTGCTCTTCATTGGCATTTTCAATACATAAGGCTTCAAAATCTTCTCCTGCCTTTCTCTTCTCTTCCATTGCTTGGGCTTTTTTCTTTATCTCTTCCATTGCCTTATTTTTTTCTTCTTCTAAAGAATCCTCCCCTATATCTGAAGAAAAAGCAAAGCTTCTATAATCTACTAAATCATAAGAGTTTTTATTTTCTTCATAATATTTTTTCACTTCCTCTTCTTTTGGACTGTTTTCTTCTGTAAGGCTTTCCCTATAAGCAGAGGCGAGTAAGTTTTCTTTTAAGAAAGGCTCTATATTGTTCACTGTGGCATAAGAACCATAAACTCTTTTATAGTATTCCCCTGTCGTTACCGAGGCTGCCTGTGCAGAATCTTCCATTCCTTGAATTAATTCCTTATAATCTTCTTCACTATCATAAACAAATCCCTTTTTCTTTGCCTCATCAGCCAAAGCCTTTACTTCCTTTATCTGGGTTACTGTCTGTTCATCATAAATATCCTTCATGGCTTCATCTCCCCCACTCAGGTTGCCAAGCCCTAAACTTGATAAATAAGCATAATAATTATTTTCAATGCTTTTATAATAATAATCATATTCTAGCTTTGTAACTTCATGTTCTCCTATTTTTACATAGGTATTGTTCAAGACGAGATTTTTATTATAGAAAGTGAGTCCGATAGCAAAGATAATTCCTCCCACAACAAGGATTCCTGCACCAATACCTCCTATTTTCAGCCATTTTTCCTTTTTTTCTTCCTTTTCTTTTTCTATTTTCCTCTTTTCCATTTTTCGATCATATTTTGTTATGATCTTTTCTGTTCCTTCTGTTTTTTTATTTTTTTCCATCCTTATCCTCCATTTTCCTATGTTTCTAACAATATTATGATGATTTTATAAAATCCATAAACTTCCAAAAATATCCTATAACAAAAACCCCTGTACCTAATAGAAGATACACGGGTTTTCTATGCGGGAGATGGGACTTGAACCCACACGTCTATACAGACACAAGATCCTTAGTCTTGCCTGTCTGCCAATTCCAGCACTCCCGCTTTTATAAAATCCTTATGAAATATAAGGACTATTCTAAAGAACTTCTAAAACTATATCATAGAATCATCCACTTGTCAAATAGTTTATCCTTCTTTTCTCTTTTCCCTTCCACATTGACTTTCCTATTCCAGCATTTTATAATATTTTACCAGATATTCTCTACTTTCTCACCATAAAAGCCATAAGTAAGTGAAAGACATGAAAGGAGATGAACAATGTCTATTAACAAAGAAAAATATTTAACAACAGGAGAATTTGCCCAAATTGCTGGAGTCAGCAAACATACCTTATTTCATTATGATAAAATCGGATTATTTTGTCCAGAAATTGTGCTGGAAAATAAGTACCGGTATTATTCGGTTTATCAACTAGATTTGTTCTTTGTCATCTCCCTATTAAAAGACATGAACATGCCCCTTGAGGAAATCAAACAATACTTAAATAATCGCAGCCCTCAAGCATTAGCAGCCCTTTTAAAAGAAGAAGAAAAGGTTATTGAAGAGCGGTACAAGGAATTAAAAAGAATAAAAACCTGGATTTTCCAAACCCATCAATTAATAACAGAAGCTTTAAAAATAGATACTTCTAGCATAAATACAGTGTACTTAAAGAGACAATTTCTCGTCACCAAGGCATTAACTGCCACAGACGAAAAATCCTTTGCCCAATCAGCTGGCCAACTTTTTGCCTCTGTAGAAAAATATCATTTAAAAAGTCCTTATGGAATTGGTACAATTCAGCAAAGAGAACATGTATTTTCTGGCCGTCTCAACGATTATCCGTATATTTACCTTCTTTTCGATCATATTCCAAAAGGGGTTCCTTATACAAAAAAGCCTGAAGGCACTTATCTTTGCGCTTATTATAAAGGAGATTTTCCCCAAATAGGAAGGGCCTATGAAGGCATCAAAAGCTATATTGAGGAAAACCATCTTGTCCTTCAAAGTGATTTTTATGAAGATGTTTATTTAGACAGCTTGGCTGTTCAAAACCCTTCCCACTATCTTACCCGGATAACAGCCCTTCTCTCAGAATATTAGAACTTATTTTTATAAAAGCACATCAATATTTCCTACCGATTCTAAGACAGCTATGTCTCCAGACACAGAAGCTCCTCCCTCTAACATAACATTTTCTGAAACCATTCCTCCTTCTGCTAATCCAGGACTGCCTATGCCTTCTGTTGGAATGGTAACAGGGGTATTTGCTCCCGGACCCCCATCATTGGCCCCCATGCCCATCCGACTTTCCTCCACATCCTTTTGCTCTCTATTTTTGCGAACCTTTCTTCGAAGCTCAAGCTCCCTTCTTAGCTCCTCCTCCATCTTTCTTTGCTCTGCTTTTTCAGCATTCTTCCTTTTTTTCTCAATATCTTCTTCTTTTTTTAATTTTTTTATTTTTGTTTTTACTTTACCAATTACTTTTTTTATTTTTGTCAAGGCAATTTTAATTTCCCCTGCCTGGGCCCCGCTTGTTTTCACCATACGTGCTTTAAAAAGAAGACGGGTATGAATAGCTTTTAGCGAAGGTTCCTTTTCTGCAAAGGCAATGGCCATTAGATCAGAAGTAGCATCATAAAGGTTTTTCTGTTTCTTTTTGTCAAAGGTATTTTTCATAGATTGGGATTGGGCTTTCATTCTATCGATGAGTTCCTGTATCCCCCTGCCTTCCTCTTCTTGTTGCCTATCATATGCTGACTGCCTATTTTCTTCCTGATTATTCTTGGCTTTGTTCTCTTCCCACATAGATATTGGCTCCCTATTTTCTAATGCCTTTGCATCTGAAGAATGGACATCTTTTGAACAGGAATCTTTGTAAGAATAAGCAGCCGTATAATTTGTGTTTTGAACTGAATACATAAAATCCCACCTTTACATGAATACGAATAAAAAACTTTCAAAAATTATATCGGCCAAAAA
Source organism: uncultured bacterium (assembly GCA_947567075.1). Classification (GTDB taxonomy): domain Bacteria; phylum Bacillota; class Clostridia; order Lachnospirales; family Lachnospiraceae; genus MGBC165282. Next base: position 7,758 of record CANOLZ010000028.1, on the reverse strand, counting down.
AAAGAAAAACCATAGCTTATCTATGGTTTTTCCAGGCTAAGTTTTTTTCTATACTTTTCCCATTTAAATGTCAGGATCAAACCTAAAATCGTTATACACTGGAACATTCTCTTTTATTTCAGAGGGATAGGTCATATACCTTACCTGCTGGGGAGCGCTATAAAAAAAGACAGCTAAATACCCTAAAAATCCTATGAAAAACCATAGGCAGACAGATAAAAGCTTAAAAACCCTCCTTTGCCTTTTCAGTTTTAAAAGACGGATAATCCTCTCCTCTATCCTTCCTTTTCCTTTACTAAAGGATATCATAAAGCTATCTTTCTGGCATCCAACAGCTTCCGCCATGTCAATAATCATATTTCCATATTGAATTCTTTGTTCTTTCTCCATATTGACAGCTATCGTCTCATCACAAGCCATCTCACTTGTTGTTTCTATCTCTTTCCATAAGTAATAAACAAGGGGATTATACCAATGCAAAGCTACAACAACAAAACAAAGGGCTTTAAACAAGGTATCCCAATGTTTTATATGAATAAATTCATGGGTGTATGCCAGCTCTTTTTCCCATCCATACATTTGTATACTCTCTGGCACTACGATAATAGGATTTATAATTCCCATGGTAACAGGGCTCTTTACATATTTGCTTTCTTTTAACAATACCTTTCTCAATATATGCTGTTTTTGTTTTATTTCATTGGTAAACGTAAGCTCTCTTAGATCTGCCATAGCAATGCTGCTAAGCAGCAACATTTTTTTCTGTATACCGTAATGCCTCAAACCAAAAATAAAAAAACAAAGAGTAATAAAAATCCAAATGCCTAAGATAATCCAAGTTGTTGTAGACGCAATAATATGAACGCTTCCATCAGGATAATATTCAATCAATTTATCTGCATTGGAAACATAAAAAGGTACATCTGATGACATTGGTATCTTACGCTCTTTTTTAAATAAAAAGCAAAAAAAATCAATATAATAAGATTTCCAGTATGGGAAAGGAAATAAATAAAAGACCATTGCTGTTTTTAACATTCCATATGTCCATTTTGCTGAGAAATAACGAACTGACAAAGGTTTCAATAGGATATAAAACAAAATAATGATACTTCCCGAAACAGACATGGTCGCTATCATTCCCATTTTCATTACTCCTCTAACAGTTTTCTCAACCTCTGTGCCTCTTCACCTGTAATAGACTGGTTTCCTGCCATAGCGCTGACAAAATTTACAATGGATCCTTCATATCTAGTATTTAAAAATTCTATAGCAACACAATTGTCATAGCCTTTCCTATCCATAGCCGCAGAGTATAAATATTTTCTTTCCACGGAGTTAGTTTTTACCAATCCTTTGTCAATAAGCCTTGATAAAAAAGTATTCAATGTCTGCTTTTTCCATCCCTTACCCCTATCCTCATTAAAGAAGTCCAAAAGCTCTTTTGAAGACTTTTCCTCCTCCAAAGACCATAACACTTCCATAATTTCTAATTCTGTCGCAGTTAAACTATACTTACTCTTCATCTTATTCCTCCATTCTTATTCAATATTATAAGAGATCTCTGTATTCCTGGCAACAAAATTCTTGAAAAAGGAACATTTTATCTCTTTTTTATCTTCCATTTACCTTTAAAATAAAACAAGCAGGAAAGAATCATAGAGATAGTCCATCCAATGGGCCAGGCTGCCCAAATTCCCTGTGTTCCAAACAAAGGGGAGAGAAGAAATGCCAATAGAACCCTTATGACTAAGTCGCAAAAGGTAGCTGTCATAAACTGAGCCATCTCTCCTCCTCCTCTAAGAACTCCATCAGCCATTAATTTTATGCATATTACAAAATAAAAAGGGGCCACCATTTTTAAAAATTCTACTCCAATGGTTAAAGCAGCTCCTGCCTCCTCAGAAAGAAACATCGAAATCATTTCCTTTCCAAAGAAAAAAAACAAAAGGAAAAAGGGAATTCCAATTCCCACTGCCATAGCTGTTGCAAAAACAAACCCCCTTTCCACTCTCTCCTGTTTTCCTGCCCCTATATTTTGAGCCGAAAAACTGGAAAGTCCATTTGCCAGTGTTGTAAAAGAAGTAATGGTAAAAGTATTTAATTTTATTGCCGCTGAATATCCTGCAATAACAGCTGAACCGTAACCATTAATTATTCCTTGAATCATCATATTTCCAATAGAAATAAAGCTTTGTTGAAGAATACTTGGAATGGCTACATATCCTACTTTCTTCAACATGAAAAAAGAAAATTTCTCATTCTCCCCTTCTGTTTCTATGCTTCTAAGGCGGAACAACAAAGTAAAAAAGGCAAGAAAAGAAGCAATCCCTTGGGTAATAAATGTTGCCCACGCCACTCCTGCCACTCCAAAATGAAAGGCTGCAACAAAAAGATAATCTAGCACAATATTCCCCAAAGAAGAACCAATTAAAAAACATAAAGGAGTTTTAGAATCCCCTAAAGATTGAAAAATACCAGTGGAAACATTATATAAAAAAAGAAAGAGAAAACCTCCAATATAAATCTTTAAATACAAGGATGCATCAAAAAAAATATTATCTGGTGTCCGCACAGCTTTCATAAAAGTTTTTGCTCCTATTAACCCTAAGACAGTTAAGCCTACGGCGAGTATAAAAGAAGCAAATAATGTAGTGGAAACGGCTGTTTTCACCTTTTTGTATTCTTTTGCTCCAAAATACTGGGAAATGACAACAGAGCATCCAATATTACTTCCAACAGCAATGGCCATAAATATCATTGTAATGGGATAGGAAGCTCCAACAGCGGCCAAAGCTTTTTCCCCTGCAAATTTTCCCGCAATCATACTGTCTGCAATGTTGTACATCTGCTGAAAAATAACACTTATGAACATAGGGAGGGAGAACTTCCATAAAACTACCTCTGGCTTTCCTTCTGTCAAATCTTTTACCATTTCCTCCACTCCCTTTATAGACTGTCCGCATAATGAATCTTTAATTTCTCAAATGTAAAGTAACCTGCTCCTATTAACGTAAAAACGACAATCCAGAAAAAAAACAACTGATAAATATCTTCCCAAAACCACACTTTATGGATGAGAGCTAGACGGTAACCATTAGTAATATAATACATGGGATTCAATTTAAAGAAAATTGCCAGCCCTTCTGGCACATCCATAGAATCCATATTCCACATAATGGGAGTCAGCCAGACGCCAATTTGGATGAGGATCATAATAATTTGGCTTAAATCCCGAAAAAAAACATTGAAGGCGCTTGTAAAATAGGCCAGCCCTACATTTAACATAAACATAGCAAAACTATAATAACATACTTGAAGCGCTGATACTCCTGGAAAATGTCCCATAACCGTATATAAAAGCAAAACAAAGGCAACTAAAAATATATGGACAAACAATGCAGACAATACTTTAATGATAGGAAGTATTTCTATTTTAAAAACTACTTTTTTCACTAGAAAACTGTACTGGAGCAAAGCTCCTGTTCCACTGCCCAAAGCTTCTTGAAAATAAAACCAAGGAACAAGACCAGAAATGAGCCATAAAATATAGGGTACATTAGAAACAGGCTGGGAACCCAAAGCAACCTGAAAGACAAACCAGTAAACTATTACAGAAGTAGCTGGTTGAACGAAAGCCCATAAAATGCCAAAATAGGAATCTGCAAACCGCACTTTAAAATCACTTTTTGCAAGAGATAAAATAAGTTTTTTTGACTCCCACACATTTCTTATTTGAGAAATCACCTTATCCAAATGAAGGATAATAAAAAGGAGAAGAAGATCTAGCAAAATACATAAAATCACCTTTTTTACCCATGTATAGGATATAAGATGCTCTGTTACTGGGATATTGAAATTATTTTTTGAAATGTCCAAAACAGCCTCAAAAGGCTTATCATCCATTACAAAACCAATGCCGTCACTTTCATCTAACATAGGAATTTTCTTTTCCTTATATTGGAGATAAACATTATGAATAGAAATATTTGTTCCCTCTTCCCCAGTAATAGTCAGATATAGCTTTTCTGCATCATTTCTCACTCTAAGCTTTATATTTTTAGGTCTAAGAGGGCTTGTGTAATGAATGCTGCTTAGGGCGGAAGCATCCAGGGTATCCTTTTGTGAGGCAATCGTTACCCCTACTTGCTTTTGAGCTGTTAAAGTCCCATGTATATGATAGTATCCCTTAAGATAATTCATTGGATATTTCAGCATAAATATATTTAAGACAATGCCAAGAAAAATAAGAATAAAATAAGGCAGAATACGTTTTTGTTTTATCTCTGTTTGATTCATCATTTCCATATGTCCTGTTTTTTCATAAACCGCACATGCCATGCTGTTTTGAAATATTTAAAATTGGCAAAAAAGCTATTTTGAGATACTCCCTCTGTTCTTTTGTTCCACTTGGCTGATATTTCTATAAACCTTACTCTAAGCCTTAATGGCTTAATAGCTGTTTCCAGAAAAAAAGGATGCTTTAATTCTTCCCACTGTATTTTTTTCACCAAGGCAGTGGGAAAAATGCGAAATGCATATGTGATATCCGTTAATGATGTGAAAAACATTACTGCAATCATTTTTTGAAAAATATAATTTAAAATAAGCTTTAATTTGCTATAGCCTTTAAAACCGCCTCCATTTTTCCAACGAGATGCTGTAATAATGGCATTGGGATATTGTTTGCTTTTCTCCACAAAATCCTTAATAACATGGGGATCGGTTTCCAAATCCGCAGACATAAGCACAACATGGGAACCCTTAGCTAGATCAAACCCTTCCCGAATGGCTCCACCTACAAAAGGAAGGGTCTGGTAATGAATGGTCATAGGCAGCTTATCCCCATATATCTCACATAAACTTTTGGCTGTGCAGACGCATTCCCTTGATGTTCTTTCACATAAAAGAAAAATAATCTCACAAAGATCCTTATCTTTGTTTGTCTCTATAATTGTATCCACTGTTTCTTTTAATGAATACGTCTCATCCATTGCCGGAAGCAATATAGTTACATTTCGAAATTTCTTTGGCATTCTGACATCCCCTGTCTCTAAACTCTTTCCATCCAGTCGTGGAATACCTCTGTCAACGTCTGTTCTATTGTATACTTTGGAGAAAATCCTAGTCCTTTGATTTTGCTTGCATCTCCTAGCAAAAGAGGTTCATCGGCAACTCTCATAAGGGCAGGATCTGAGATAATCTTCACTTCTGTTCCTGAAATTTTTACTAACAAATCCAAAATATCTTGAATTTTATACGCCTTTCCTGTACAAATATTCACTGGTTCCCCTGGATTTCCCTTTTCTATGAGGATTTTCATAGCCGTCACCCCATCTCGCACATCAATAAAGTCTCTGGCACTCTCTAAATTTCCCACATGAATCTCAGGGCTTATTTTACCCTTTTTTATCAGGGCCAGCTGTCTTGCAAAATTTTGAATGGCTGTTGCCGGGGGATGGCCTGTTCCAACATGAATAAACATTCTAGGCAAAAAAACTTTCAGCCCATAATTAAGAAAATACTGGTATCCCAGCATTTCTGTTCCTGCCTTTGACACTCCATAAGGAGTATGAGGCGTTAAAAGCCTGTTTTCCATAAGTGGACAATCCTTTGGCAAAATATTTCCGTATTGAGCACTACTACATGCCAACAATACATTTACGTCTATGCCTGATTTCTCTCTCCATTTCTTTGCGCAAAAGAGAACATTGAGAGTACCTGTATAATTGGCTTGATGAGTTGTATACTCCATCTCCCAAGAAGCGCCGTTAAAAGCCTGGGCAGCCATATGAATCACAAGTTGAGGCTGCACCTTATAAAAAATTCTTTCCAAGGCATCTCTCTCTAAAATATCACATCGCAGTATTCTCTCGTCTTCTATAGCTTGCAGTCTGCTAGAAGCGCTGTTTCTTGCCACACCCCATACTTCATGTCCGTCACTTTTTAGTATTTCTCTAAAGTGGGTTCCTACCATTCCAGTAACACCAGTAATTAAAACCTTCATCTTTTTTTCTGGCAAAACAAATTCCTTCTTGCCATTCCCCTTTCCCTATACTGGATTCTATCTTTATCTATTCCATTATACATATTTCCAGAAAAAAATCAATTATTACTCAAAATACAATGACAAAATCAAGCAGGGGGCGATAAAAAAACATCGCCCCCTGCCCTTTTCATTTTCTTTCTTTTTTATCTGTTGCAACAAATATTACAAGAGCATCCTCCACAATTCCTTCTTCCAGAGCATCCACATCCATGATTTTGATTTCCTGAATTACAGGAACCTCCATTGGAATTGTTGTTATTGCAAGAGTTTTGCTCTTTGCATCCACAGTTTCTATTACCACATCCACAATCTCTTCTATTTGAACCACAAATACCTGATGAAAATAAATTAAAACAACACATACTCTTTTCCTTCTTTCTACATTTTTTTTAATGGATCCATCTCTATATCTTATGCAGAAAGTCGAATTCTGTGATAATATGTTGTAAAAGATTACATTTTCTTTTTGGATAAGGCCTATTTATAGTTCTTTATGATTCACTAAAAGGAGCTAATGTTAAGGAAATAAAAAATCCTTTATCATGTTGGCAGACAGGACATATTTCTGGAGCGTTTTCACCTTCATGGATATGTCCACAGTTTAAACACATCCATTTCATTTTTATATCCGCTACAAATAATTTATTATGTTCCAGTAAATCAGCCAGTTTACCAAAGCGATCCCCATGGATCTTTTCAATTTCTGCAATCATTTCAAAGGAGTTTGCCACTTTTAAAAACCCTTCCTCCCTTGCCTTTTGTGCAAACTTTTGATAAACATCATCATGTTCTTCATATTCATTATGCTGAGCCCTTCTTAGCAGAGCAACTACATTATCATCTAAATCTACTGGATAAGTTCCGTCAACATGGATTGTCTGTCCCACCATTTCTTTTAGATGTTGATAAAATACTTTCCCATGAGCTTTTTCCTGCTCTGCAGTAAATAAAAAAACTTCCTTCACTACATGAAGATTGGCCTTTCCAGCAAAAGAGGCTGCAAATGTATAACGATTTCTTGCCTGACTCTCTCCTGCAAAAGCTCTCATTAAATTATCTTTTGTTTCACTTTCATGAAAATTTACTGCCATAGTCTCCTCCTGCCATTCAATGTTATATTTCCAGTATTGCCATTTTTTATGTCCCTATTCAGACAACAGAAAATAGAAATGTTTATTTCTTTTTCATATTTTTCTTTTCTTCTCTAATGATTTATGGTATACTTTTTTTAAGGAGACATAGCTCAGCTGGGAGAGCATTTGCTTGACGTGTAAAGGGTCGCAGGTTCGAGTCCTGTTGTCTCCATTTTTTTGTCATTATGTCTTTAACACTGAGAAAAAAGGGGAATGTGAACAAAGTCACTTTCCCCTTCTTTTATACATTCCTTTATATTTTCTTTATAATTTTTACAAAAAACTTATTTCTTCCTAAGAAAGTCTTAAGCTCCTAATCACAATTCATTCACAATTTTAAATTATACTAATTTTTATCAAAAAGAGCAATGGAGCATCTTCTTTTTGATAAGAGATAGTTTTTACTTTTTTTAACTTTTCCCCCTCCTTAAAATGCAGCCAAATCACAGGCTGCATTTTTTATGAAATTTAGTCTTGCCAAATCCCTATATTTCTAATATAATAATAAAGCATTATTCATAAGTTTTTTGCTGAAATAGCTCAGTTGGTAGAGCACTTCACTCGTAATGAAGGGGT
>CANOLZ010000027.1 GCA_947567075.1 uncultured bacterium | reverse complement strand
GTATGGGGATTATCCTTTATGATTACTTTCTTTTCCAAATAACCCAGGATTTTTTCCTCTGGGGCTTCTATTTTCACAGTAAGCACTTTTTCTGCCTCCCCTCTGTTCAAGGCTAAAATTCTATGCCCTGCCGCCTTATTGACAGGCTCAGAATAATCATAATACATCTCATAGACAGATTCTATCTTATTGTCCTTAGCCGTTGAAGTAATTTTCCCAGAAAGATAGGTTTCTTCTCTAATGTATGTGCGGTATTCCGCCTTATCTGAAATGGCTTCCGCCAGAATATCTTTCGCCCCTGCAATTGCCTCAGATATGTCTCCTACGCCTTTTTCTTCATCCACATATGCCTGGGCTTCTTTTTCAGCAGGGTTGTCTATCTCCTGGGCAAGAAAAAGCTGTGCCAGCCCATCCAGTCCTTTTTCCTTTGCTACAGATGCCCTCGTCTTTCTCTTAGGCCGATAAGGGCGGTATAAATCTTCTACCATTACGAGTGTTTCCGCTTCCTGTATCTTAACTCGAAGCTCGTCTGTAAGTTTCCCTTGTTCATCAATACTAGATAAGACCTGCTCTTTTTTCTCCTCCAAATTTCTCAAATAGGCAAGGCGCTCATTTAAATTTCTCAGGGCTTCATCATCTAAGGAACCTGTTGCCTCCTTTCGATATCTAGCAATAAAAGGGATGGTGTTTCCTTCGTCAATGAGTTTTATTGCTGCATTGACCTGCCATTTTTCAACCTTTAATTCCTCTTTTAATTTTTGTCCAATATCCATGAATACTGCTCCTTTTTTTCAAACGTTATCCTACCATTGTTTTTTATTATATGGTAAATATTCTTTATTGACAAGTAGATGCACTTTCTTCTATCCTCCAACAAAGGATTGTAAATTTTCCATCCTCATGTTACAATAAAAAAGTAATATATTGTATCATGGATATTTTTTAACAAGGAGAATTCCTATGGACTATCATCATCAAAATCATCTAGACAATAATTCTCAATTTGTTTCACCTAGAGAAGATCCTATAAAAAGAAATGCAAAGCAATCTCTCTCTATTGCTTCTCTCATACTAGGTATTTTATCCATTGTTTCCCTCTGTCTTATTTGTATAGTTACCTTCTTTCCATGCCTTATATTTGGCGGCATTGGCTCCACCCTAGCTCTTTTATCAAGGGGAAAGGATGAAAAGCTTTGTGGTGTTTCTCTTCCTGGCTTTATTCTCTCACTTATTGGCTCTTGTCTAGGTATCCTAGCAACTGTTGGAATTCTTATTATTCTTTTTACATCTAGCTCATTTTTTGAACTCTATAACAACAATAGTTCCTATGAAGATTTTTTTGATGATTATTATAATTATTTTTATAATGACAACAATTATGACACTGAAGATTATTATTATGACGATGATCCTGAAAATTTTTGGGAGCAGGCTGTTCCATATGAACTAAATGATTTATAAGAAAGGAGTCTTATTATGACAATTGGATCCCAACCAGTAAAAAATTATGGTGAATCTACAACGAAACTTCCAGGGAGGAATTCCTCTCCAGCAGAATGCGAAACATGTAAAAACAGAAAATATCAGGATGGCTCTGACGAAATGGTGTCCTTTAAATCTGCCACCCATATTTCCCCTCAGTCTTCAGCCTCAAGAGTTATGGCCCATGAGAGGGAACATGTTTCCAATGCTTATAAAAAAGCAGCTCAAAATAATGGAAAGGTCATTTCCGCCAATATTTCCTTACAAACAGCCATTTGCCCAGAATGTGGACGCTCTTATGTATCGGGGGGTACAACTTCTACCCAGATAAAATATTATAATGAAGATAATCCATATCAAAAAGATTTAAAATCTTCTGACAGCATTGGCCTTCGAGGTATGAATGTGGATATTGCATGTTAAGACAGGAGACTATACATCTATGAATTCATACAAAAGCTTTAGAGAACTAAAACAACTTGCCAGGGAATCTCTTTTAGGCAATTATGGCACCCTCATAGGAGCTACTTTCATTTTCGCTGTATTTCTTGCTGTCTTTTCCCTCATTGTATTTTTCGTTGTCAATCCTGATTCCCCCATTGGTTTTATTACTGTGAAACTTAAAGATTATTTTTTCTTCTCTTTTATTCATGGAATAGTATTTGTTGGCTTTAACAAAATGTGCTTAAATACTGCGCAAAAACGTCCTATTACCATTAACCAGCTTTTTTTTGGCTTTCGGAATCATCCAGATAAAGCCATTTTAATAGAAGGAATTTTTATTTTATTCAATATACTGTGTTCTATCCCTTATGAAATAGTAAGGTATATATTTTTTGTCCGTTCTTCAACGGCTTCAATAGGTATAGAAGCTCTTAGTGTTGTATTTCTTTCTTTTATAGGCAGTTTCATTTACTATATTCTTACTCTTCGTTTTGCTCTGTGCTTTTATCTTCTTGTAGATGAGCCACAATTGACAACAATGGAACTATTGAAGAAAAGCACATCTATGATGAAGGGGCAAAAAAAACGGTGCTTTTTTTTAGGCCTTAGTTTTTTCCCATGGGTATTTTTATATTTTCTCTCCTTTGGCATAGCAGTCTTATGGATTATGCCTTATATTAAGATGACTTTTACCTACTTCTATCTGGAACTGAGAGAGCAAATGGCTCATTCAGATGTTCAAGATATACATTCTTATTATATATAAAAAAGGACTGCCTTGAACAAATAAAAAGTTCAAGGCAGTCCTTTTGTTATACATGATCCATTAATCTTCCAATCCAAAAGCATCATGGGCTGCGTTCATTGCCTTTTCTGTATCTTTCTCATCAATGAGAACGGTTACTCTAATTTCTGATGTGGAAATCATTTTTATATTAATATTGGAATTAAATAAACATTCAAACATTTTTGCCGCCACTCCAGGATTGGACATCATGCCTGCACCTACTACAGAAACCTTTGCTACATTTCTCTCACATTCTACATGTTCTGGATTTAATCTTTTCTTATTTTTCTCAATAACATTTAAGGCGTCATCTGCGGCATCATTGGAAACGGTAAAGGAAATATCCTTTGTCTGATTACGGCCTACAGACTGCAAAATCATATCTACATTAATATTTGCTTTTGCCAGAACATCAAATAAAGCAAAAGCTATACCTGGTTTGTCGATAAGTCCTACTACTGAAATTCTTGCTGTATTTTTGTCCGCAGCAACACCGCTCACTAACATTCTTTCCATTTTTGCGTCCTCCTTTACGATGGTTCCTTCTTCCTCTGTCAAACTCGAACGTACAACCAACTGCACTCCATATTTTTTTGCCATTTCAACAGAGCGGTTATGGAGCACTCCTGCTCCCAATGTAGCTAAATCCAGCATCTCATCATAAGTTATCTCTGACATTTTTCTTGCCTTTTTCACGATTCTAGGATCTGCTGTATATATTCCGTCAACATCTGTATATATTTCACACTCATCTGCATGAAGAGCAGCTGCAAGGGCAACGGCAGTTGTATCGGAGCCTCCCCTTCCTAATGTAGTGTAATCTTCATACTTATTAATTCCCTGAAACCCAGTTACAAGAACTATTTTTCTCTGATCCAATTCATGACGAATCCGGTCAGAGTCAATTCTTTTTATTCTTGCATTTCCATATGAAGAGGTGGTATGCATAGCTACCTGAAAAGCGTTTAGAGAAATAGCCGACACCCCCAAAGCGTTCATGGCCATTGCCATTAGGGCAACGGACATTTGTTCTCCTATAGTAAACAGCATATCCATTTCCCTCTTAGGCGGCCTTGGATTCACGTCTTTTGCCATGTCCACCAATTCATCTGTATATTTTCCCATTGCAGATAAGACAACGATAACATCATGTCCCTTTCTATAATCTTCAATACATCTTTTTGCTACGTGAAAGATTCTTTCTTTATTGGCAACGGATGTACCGCCAAACTTCTTTACTATTAGCATAAGCTCCTCCTAGTGTCATTTTATAGAAAATAATTTTATAATCATGTCCTGGCCTTCATCTACTTTATTTCCACTGGCCTTTGCCTCTCTCTCATTATAATTCCAAGTATTTTCTTTTTTTTCTAAACTATCATAAAATAAATAGGGAACAGGCTCTGCTGTATGGGTACGGATGCAAATGGGTGTGGGATGATCTGGCATAATTAGTATTCTATATGGCTCTCCATAGTTGTCTAAACCTTCTTTTACAACTTTTACGACTTTTTCATCTAAAAACTCAATTGCCTTTATTTTCTTTTCTACACTTCCTTGATGTCCCATTTCATCTGGGGCCTCTACATGAATATAGACAAAATCACAACCATCCTCTGTAAGAGCTTTAACCCCTGCCCTAGCCTTACCTTCATAATTTGTATGCAGTCCTCCATTCGCTCCCTCTACTTCTATATTATTCATTCCAGTACCAACGGCAATCCCTTTTAGTAAATCTACTGCTGAAATCATAGAGCCTTTCTTTCCAAACTTATCCTCAAAAAGTGGAAGTTCTGGCTTGGTACCTGCCCCCCAAAACCAGCAACAGTTTCCTGGACGGAGCCCCTTTTTCTTTCTCTCTATATTAATGGGATGATTTTTTAATATGTCATAGCTTTTCTTCATCATAAAAAGTAAGTCTTTATTTTTAGGAAGATATGGAGCAATTTTTTCTCCCAAATGATCGTGGGGCTGGCTTAATTCTAACACAGATCCCTTTTTCCAAATCATACAGTGGCGATAGCTTGTTCCACAATAAAAATGATATCTCTCATTTTCTAGTTGAGCTTTTACCTCATTTAATAAAATATTACTATCCTTTGTCTCTATTTCCCCTGAGCTGTGATCTAAAATTGTCCTCTCTTCAAAGGAAATTCCCTCTTCCTCAGATAAGGTTACTAAATTGCATCGAAGAGCAATGTCACTGTCTATCATAGGAACGCCAATGCTAAGAGCCTCCAAAGGTGAACGTCCTGAATAATATTTCTTTGGGTCATATCCAAGAACAGCTAAATTTGCTGTATCTGAGCCTGGCTTCATCCCCTTTGGTATTGTAGATACAATGCCTATTTCCCCTTGTTTTGAAAGTAGATCCATGACAGGCGTTTTTGCATATTCCAAAGGCGTTTTACCTTCAAGGCTTTTTATTGGCTCATCCGCCATTCCATCTCCTAAAATAATTACATATTTCATATTTATCACAATTCCTTTCAATCCATAATACGGATTCTACTTATAATTCCCTCAAGTCCTTCCTCTTTCTGCTTATACTCCTTTTCTGAGATAATACTAGTAACAAAACCCACTTCTCCTTTTAAAGAAGGCACTTGTACTATATCTACTTTTCCGAATATATTTTCTACTTTTGGGACAATCTCTTCCCTTCTTCCCTCTACTCTTACGAAAAATCTTCTCCGTGCCTCTTCTATACTTGTTAAATGTAACTTCTTGCTGCTCCAATAAGACATAACCGTCCTGTGCAAATGTTTTGCACAGTCAACCACATCTGCTACTACAGCACTTGCTGTGGGAAGTTTCCCTGCCCCACTTCCATAAAACATAGCGTCACCTAATACATTTCCATGGATAAAGATTCCATTAAATACTCCATTTACATTATATAAAGGATGTTCCTTATTCAGTAAAAAGGGGGCTACCATTGCATAAAAACTTTCCCCCTCCTTTTTACTGGAAGCTAAAAGCTTTATAGTCCATCCTAATTCCTTTGCATATAAGATATCCTCTGATGTAATATTTGTAATTCCCTCTGTATAAATTTCTTCATAATGGACACTATTTCCAAATGCCAGGGAAGATAAAATAGCAATTTTTCTACATGCATCATGCCCTTCTATATCTGCCTCTGGATTTCTCTCTGCATATCCTTTCTCTTGTGCGTCCTTTAATACTTCCTCAAAGTTCGATCCATCCTTGTCCATTTTTGTAAGAATATAATTGGTTGTACCATTTAAAATACCTGTAATCTCATCAATTTCATCAGCGGTAAGAGAAGAGTTCAAAGGGCGTATGATAGGAATTCCACCTCCACAACTTGCCTCAAATAAAAAGTTAATATCCCTTTCCCTTGCCAGCTCTAATAGCTCTGGACCATGCTTTGCTACTAATTCCTTATTAGAAGTACATACGCTCTTTTTTCCAAGGAGAGCTCTTTTTACAAAGGTATAGGCTGGTTCTACCCCTCCCATAACCTCTACTACAATTTTTATGTCCTCATCGTTTAAAATAATGTCTATGTCATGGACAATTTTATTTTGAATAGGATCTTCTGGAAAGTCTCTTAAATCCAACACATATTTGATTTGGATTTCATCTCCTGCCTTTTTTCCAATGCTTTCTTTATTCGTATTCAGCACTTCCACTACGCCGGAACCTACTGTTCCATATCCTAACACTGCAATGTTTACCATACTCTCACTCCTTAGCTATCATTTTTACATAATGTACACCCTTTTGTCTCTCTATGAAACTTACCATTTCAGACATATCCTCTGTCTCCTTGAGCATTTGGACGCTTAAACTCAAAGAAGCTACTCCATCTATTGGAATACTTTGATGAATGGTCAGTATATTGACGCCAAAGTCAGCAAGTATCCTTAATACATGGGACAGAAGTCCTGGTGTATCATCTATCTGGAATGTCCATGTTATAATTTTTCCCTTAAAATTCTCCTGAAATGGAAAAATATCGTCCTTATATTTGTAATAAGAGCTCCTGCTAATTCCGACTTCTTCGGCCGCTTCCTGTACCGTTTCCATCTTTCCTGTTTCTAATAGTTTTTTTGCTTTTACAACTTTTAATAATACTTCTGGAACTGCTTTCTCTTTTATAACATAATATCCATGGGATTTTTCCATCACAGCCCACCGTCTTTCTTTGTTTTTCTCATAAAGACACTTGTACGTCCACAATGGATATTCTACCATAGTTTATATACCAATGCAAGCAGCTAAAATTCTTTGTTCTATAGAAAAAAAGCTGTTTTATAGAGTTTTATCACTCCTAAAGACAGCTTTCTTTCCACTTTTCTATGCTTTTTCTATATGAATCCATTTTAAATACGCATTCATAAAAGGATCAATTTTTCCATCCATAACTGCGTCTACATTTGTTATTTCTGTGTTGGTTCTGTGGTCCTTTACCATTGTATATGGTTGCATTACATAGGAACGTATCTGATTTCCCCATCCAATTTCTTTAACCTCTCCCCGGATGTCCGATAATTTTTCTGCATTTTCTTCCTGCTTTAATAAATAAAGCTTTGCCTTTAACATCTGCATTGCCTTATCTTTATTGCTGTGTTGAGACCGTTCATTTTGGCACTGTACTACAGTACCTGTCGGAAGATGGGTAATACGAATAGCAGAAGATGTTTTGTTAATGTGCTGTCCTCCCGCTCCACTTGAACGATACGTATCAATTCTCAAATCTTCGTCACGAATGTCAATATCCAGCTCTTCTTCAATATCTGGCATTACATCTAACGATACAAAAGATGTTTGACGTTTTCCCTGGGCATTGAAAGGAGAAATTCTCACTAAACGATGTACTCCTTTTTCTGATTTTAAGTATCCATAGGCATTCACACCGTTTACTTGGAAAGTGACCGACTTAATTCCTGCCTCTTCACCATCCAGAAAATCTAGTACTTCTACTGCAAACCCCTTATCTTCGGCCCATCTTGTATACATACGGTATAACATACTGGCCCAGTCACAGCTCTCAGTGCCTCCCGCTCCGGCATTGAGCTTTAGTATAGCATTATTGCTATCATACTCACCAGATAAAAGGGTGCGGATACGAGTTTCTTCCATAGATTTTGTAAACTGATTTAATTCCTCCCTAATTTCTGGAATCAAACTCTCGTCATTTTCCTCATATCCCATTTGTATTAACGTCTCAATATCTTGATACTGCTCTTCTAAATGGGAACATAAATTGACAGAATCTTTCAATGCTCCCAACTCTTTTGTTAATTTCTGAGCGCTTTCAGGGTGATCCCAAAAATTAGGCTCTTCCATTTTTCTTTCTAATTCTTCAATCCTCTTTTTTTTGTTGGGGAGGTCAAAGTGAATCCCTCACTTCCACCAATGGAGTTTCATAAGCCAAAAGTTCTGACTTCATCTGATCTAATTCTACCACTGCTTTCACCTGCTTTCCTTTTATTATTTTTTACCACAGCACTGTTTATATTTTTTTCCGCTGCCACAAGGACATGGATCATTAGGATAAACTTTTGCATTTTCCCTTCTCACTGGAGCTTTAGTCCCTGATTCATCTTTGTTTGTTCCTGTTACTTTTGCAACCTGCTCCCGCTCTACCTTCTGCTCCACTTTTACATGGTAAAGTAATCTTAAAGTATCTTCTTGAATAGAAGCAGTCATAGAGTCAAACATTTCGTATCCGCTAAGTTTATATTCTACAAGGGGATCTTTTTGTCCATATGCCTGGAGACCTACTCCTTGGCGAAGCTGATCCATATCATCAATGTGATCCATCCATTTTCTGTCAATCACTTTTAAAAGTATTACTCTTTCTAACTCTCGAATTGCCTCCTGCTCTGGAAATTCAGCCTCTTTACTTTCATACAGTTTTACTGCTTCCTCTTTCAGCTGGTGTTTTAATTCATTCTTTTTATCATTTTTCACTCTCTCTCCATATACAGGTTTTAAAGGTATCACAGGCAAAAGAACTTCATTTAACTCTTTTAAGTCCCATTCTTCCTTTGGCACGTCGTCGCCAATGCACATATCCACTGAATTTTCTACTGTGTCTGTGATCATTTTATAAATGGCGTCTCTCATGCTTTCCCCATCTAGAACCCGCCTTCTCTCACCATAAATGATCTCTCTTTGCTCATTCATTACCTGGTCATATTCAAGAAGGTTTTTACGGATTCCAAAATTATTATTTTCAATTTTCATCTGAGCTTTTTCAATGGCATTGGTCAACATTTTATGCTCAATCTGCTCATTCTCTGGTACACCTAATGCAGTAAATATACTCATGAGACGCTCAGATCCAAATAATCTCATTAAATCATCTTCCAAAGAAATGAAAAATCTAGATTCCCCAGGATCTCCCTGTCTTCCTGAGCGTCCTCTTAGCTGGTTATCAATACGTCTTGATTCATGACGTTCTGTTCCAATAATTTTTAGTCCCCCAGCCTTTCTTGCCTCATCATCTAACTTTATATCTGTACCTCGGCCTGCCATGTTTGTAGCTATAGTAACTGCGCCATGAACTCCTGCATCTGCTACAATCTCTGCCTCTAGTTCATGAAACTTGGCATTTAATACTTTATGGGGTATTCCCCTTTTCTTTAAATATTTGCTTATCTCCTCAGAGGACTCTATAGTAATGGTTCCTACTAATATAGGTTGGCCTGTTTTATGGGTTTCCTCTATTTCATCAATAATAGCATGAATTTTTTCTTTTTTTGTTTTATAAACAGCGTCCTGCCTATCTTCTCTTACAACTGGCTTATTTGTTGGGATTTCTACAACATCCATGCCATAAATGTCCCTAAATTCCTTTTCCTCTGTTAAAGCAGTGCCTGTCATTCCAGCTTTCTTTTCAAATTTATTAAAAAAGTTCTGAAAAGTAATGGTAGCTAAGGTCTTACTTTCCCGCTTCACTTTCACCTTTTCCTTAGCCTCAATGGCCTGATGCAAACCATCTGAATAGCGGCGTCCAGGCATAATACGTCCTGTAAACTCATCTACGATAAGTACTTGATCGTCTTTAACTACATAATCTTGATCCCTAAACATGAGATGATGAGCTCTCAAAGCTAATATAATATTATGTTGTATTTCCAAATTTTCTGGATCTGCCAAGTTTTGAATCTGGAAAAATTTTTCCACTTTTTCAATTCCTTCGGCAGTCAAGTTTACAATCTTGTCCTTTTCATTGACAACAAAATCTCCTGACTCCTCTATCTCAATGCCCATAATAGCATCCATCTTTGTCAGCTCCTGACTCACTTCCCCTTTTGTAAGCTGTCTTGCCAAAATGTCACAAGCTTCGTACAATTTTGTGGATTTGCCACTTTGTCCTGAAATAATAAGAGGAGTTCTTGCCTCATCAATCAAAACTGAATCTACCTCGTCAATAATTGCATAATGGAGGGACCTCAAGACAAGCTGTTCTTTATAAATAACCATATTGTCTCTTAAATAATCAAAGCCCAATTCATTATTTGTAACATAGGTTATGTCACAGGCATATGCTGCCCGTCTCTCTTCACTTTTCATACTGTTAAGCACAACGCCCACGGTTAATCCAAGAAATTCATGAATTTGTCCCATCCACTGGGCATCCCTCTGGGCTAAGTAATCATTCACAGTAACTACATGAATTCCCTTCCCTTCCAGTGCATTTAAATATGCAGGAAGAGTCGATACAAGAGTCTTTCCCTCTCCTGTTCTCATCTCAGCAATTCGTCCCTGGTGAAGTATAATGCCTCCTGCTAACTGCACTCTATAGTGTTCCATATTTAAAACTCTTCTGGCAGCCTCCCTTACTGTTGCAAAAGCTTCTGGCAAAAGTTCGTCCAAAGTTTCTCCATCTTGAAACCTCTTCTTTAATTCTTTCGTCTTCCCCTTTAGCTGTTCATCAGAAAGCTCCATCATAGCAGGCCTTAAACCTTCAATCTTATCAACAATAGGATCAATCAGCTTTAACTCTCTTTGGCTATGAGTTCCAAATATTTTTTCAATAAAATTCATAGTACGATACCTGCTCCTTTAATAGCTGTTTATAAAAAATCCAGTTTATATTGTAACAGATTGCTTTCGTAAATTCAAGGGTTATGAAAAGGGGTGATAGATATTACATTATAGATTCCTTCCCTTCCTTTCATTTCTAAACTCCTTTATAAAGACATACAAAAAAATACTAAAATAAGTTCCCACTATAAGTCTATCTATGCGTTTTCTTCTATTCTTTTTACGCCTTTCTTCTTTTTTTAATCTCTTCTTTTCTAGTTTTCTTATTTTTCTTTCTGACAAGATTTTTAAATTCTTATTTTTCATAATATCTATCTTTCCTTAAATTATACAGGCAACTCGTCTATATTTTCCTTAATGAATAAACACTACCCGTATTAAGAGCTTCTGCTCTTAATACGGGTATTCTTTGATTAAGCGTCTCTCTTTGCTCTCTCTTCTTTTAATTTCTGTGTTAATGCTGGAACAATCTTATGAAGGTCACCCACAATGCCAAAATCTGCAACATCGAAAATAGGCGCATACTCATCTTTATTAATTGCAATAATAATATCAGACTCTTCCATACCAGCTAAATGCTGAATTGCTCCAGAAATACCAATGGCAAAATATACGTTGGGACGTACTGTCTTTCCTGTCTGTCCAACCTGCTGCTCTTTTTCTGTCCATCCAGCGTCAACGCTGGCGCGGGAGGAACTTACTTCTCCGCCTAACACTTCTGCTAATTCCTCTAACATTTTGAAATTCTCTTTTGCTCCAACGCCTCGGCCGCCGGAAACAAGAATTTTTGCATCCATAATATCTACTTTATCAGATACTTTCTTTATTACTTCCGTTACTTCCACATATTTATTGTTCTTTTCAAATCCAGGATGGAATTCTTCTACATTTGCCTTTGCTGACGGATTCTTTGCAGCCTTTTTCATTACGCCTGGACGTACTGTAGCCATCTGAGGAGTGTGATCAGGACAAATAATAGTTGCCATAATATTTCCACCAAATGCAGGACGGGTCATTCTTAATTTCTTATTGTCAGGATCCACTTCCAGTTTTGTACAGTCAGCTGTCAAACCTGTTGTTGCCCTTGCAGATACTCTAGGAGCAAGATCTCTTCCAATTGCTGTAGCTCCATATAAAAATACTTCTGGTTTATGTTTTTCAATAATTTTATGAATAGCATGGGTATAAGGCTCTGTTGTATATTCTTTTAATACTGGATCATCTACTACGATAACTTTGTCAGCGCCATATGCTGCCAACTCGTCTGCTAGAGATTTAACGCCATCCCCTAAAATTACTGCTGTTACTTCTGTGCCTAGATCAGCTGCCAGTTCTTTTCCTTTTCCAATGAGCTCGAAGGAAACGCCGTTTATTACACCATCCACTTGTTGAGCGAAGACAAATACGCCTTTATAATCTTGTAAACTCATTCTTTTCACCACTTTCCTTTATTTAATTAGAGAACATATTTTTCTTTTAACTTTTCAATAATGTAATCTGCAGCTTCATCAGCATCCAAAGTAACCTTTTGTCCTGCTGGCTTCACACTCTTAGGGAAAGACTGAGCCACCTTTGTTGGGGAACCTTTTAGTCCAATTTCTCCATCCGCAACTTCTAAATCTGAACGTCCCCAAACTGTTACTTTTTTTACTTTATATGCGTCATTAATTCCACCAGGCGTCATGTAACGAGGGGTATTCATTTCTCCCAGAGCAGTTACAAGACAAGGCATCTGAACCTTTACTGTATGATATCTATCTTCATATTGACGTTTTACAATAACTGTATTTCCTTCTACTTTAATATCTTCTGCATAAGATACATTGGGAATATCCAAATGCTCAGAAATTTGTGGACCTACCTGGGCAGTATCACCATCAATTGCCTGACGTCCTGTAATGATCAAATCATACTCCATTTTTCTTAAAGCAGCTGCCAAAGTAGTGGATGTAGCCAATGTATCTGCACCACCAAAAGCTCTGTCTGTTACAAGGTAAGCGTTATCTGCTCCCATAGCCATTGCTTCTCTTAATACTGCATCTGCCTGAGGAGGTCCCATAGTAATAACACTCACTTCTGCTCCCAAGCTGTCTTTCAATGAAAGAGCCGCTTCTAAACCAGCCTTATCATCAGGGTTAATAATACTTGGAACACCGTCACGAATCAGTGTGCCAGTTACAGGATCCAATTTTACTTCATTTGTATCTGGAACTTGTTTAATACATACTATGATTTTCACTGTATTTCACTCCTTATAATTTTTTATAGTAAGCTTCCTGAAATAACCATACGCTGAACTTCGCTGGTTCCTTCATAAATTTCTGTTATTTTTGCATCTCGCATCATACGCTCTACATCGTATTCCCTTGTATATCCATAACCACCATGAAGCTGAACAGCCTTTGTTGTTACTTCCATTGCAACTTCTGCTGCATAGAGCTTTGCCATAGCTGCTTCTACAGAGTATCTCTTCTGTGTATCTTTTGCTATTGCTGCTCTATATACTAATGCTCTTGCCGCTTCTACCTTTGTAGCCATGTCAGCAAGCTGGAACTGGGTATTTTGGAATTTAGCAATGGATCTTCCAAACTGTTTTCTTTCTTTTACATATGCAATGGTTGTTTCCAAAGCTCCTGCTGCTAATCCAAGAGCCTGAGAAGCGATTCCAATACGTCCTCCATCCAATGTAGTCATAGCGATTCCAAAGCCTTTTCCTTCTTTTCCCAACAAGTTTTCCTTTGGAATTCTACAATCTGTAAAAATTAACTCATACGTTGCAGATCCCCGAATACCCATTTTCTTTTCTTTCGTTCCGAAAGTAAAGCCTGGTGTTCCCTTTTCTATAATAAATGCAGAAATACCCTTTGTTCCTTTGGATTTATCCGTCATAGCAAAAATCACATAAATATCTGCTTCCTTACCATTTGTAATAAAAATCTTACTTCCATTGATAATGTACTCATCACCGTCTAACACTGCTTTTGTCTGTTGACCTGCAGCATCTGTTCCAGCTCCCGGCTCAGTCAAACCAAAGGCTCCCAGTTTTGTTCCATTTGCCAATGGCACTAAGTATTTTTGTTTTTGTTCCTCTGTACCAAACTTTCTAATAGGTTCTGCTCCAAGAGAAGTATGTGCCGATACAATAACACTTGTAGTACCACATACTTTAGCCAGCTCCTCAACACACATTGCATAAGTCAAAGAGTCACATCCCTGTCCACCATATTCCTTTGGGATAGGAATTCCAAGAAATCCTAATTTTTTCATTTTTTCTACTGTTTCTTTTGGAAACTCCTCTGTCTCATCTACCTCTTGAGCAAGAGGCTTTACTTCATTTTGTGCAAAATCTCTAAACAGAGTTCTCGCCATTTCATGTTCTTTGCTTAAAGTAAAATCCATGATCTTCATTCCTCCAATTTTTATCTATTATTCTTAATACCATAAAAAATCCTCTTTATTTGGAATAATCATAAAATCCTTTTCCAGATTTCATGCCAAGCTGGCCTCCTCGTACCATTTTTTTCAAAAGAGGATTTGGACGGTATTTAGGATCTCCTGTCTCTGTTTGAAGAACTTCCATAATTGCCAACACAATATCCAATCCAATCAAATCACCTAAAGCTAAAGGTCCCATTGGATGATTTGCTCCTAATTTCATTGCGCTGTCAATTCCTTCTACAGATGCAACTCCGTCAGCATAAATGCCAATTGCTTCATTAATCATTGGAATTAAAATTCTATTAACAACAAATCCTGCTGCTTCATTAACCTGAACAGGGGTCTTTCCAATTTCTTCAGAAATCTTCTTAATTTTTTCCACTATATCATCTGGAGTGTTTAAACCAGCAATAATTTCTACTAATTTCATTACTGGAGCTGGGTTAAAGAAATGCATTCCGATTACTGGGCGGTCCAAACCTGCCCCAATCTCAGTAATAGAGAGGGAAGAAGTGTTTGTCGCAAAAATACAGTCTGGCTTACAAATATCCTGCAGCTCTTTAAAGGTCTGCTTTTTCAGATCCATTACTTCTAATGCAGCTTCTACAACTAGATCGCAGTCTGTACAAATATTTTTCACTCCTGTTGTAATTCTTTCCAAAATCTTATCTGCATCTTCCTGGGCCATCTTGCCTTTTGCAACTCGTTTCTCAAATCCTTTTGCTATTTTCTTCTTTCCATTTGCGGCAAATTCCTCATTGATGTCACACAGACATACCTGATACCCTTCTGTCTGTGCAAAAGCCTGGGCTATTCCTGATCCCATTGTTCCAGCGCCAATAATACCTACTTTCATGTTCATACCTCCTGAAAATCTATTCTATTTTTCTATTACCCTTATTTATTCAAAAAAGCTTCCACTTTTCTTTTTTCCATAAAAGCGGCCATTCCTTCTTTTTGATCATGGGACTCAAAGCAATCACCAAATAATTTTTCTTCAATAACAATGGCTTCGTCCATTCCTGCATCTAGCCCTTCATTGATTGCCTTTTTAGAGTTACGTACTGCAATTGGAGCATTTTTTGCAATAATTCCTGCCAGCTTCTCTGCCGCTGGCATTAACTCCTCAATGGGGTATACATTATTTACAAGTCCAATCCTATAAGCCTCGTCTGCTTTAATATTTCTAGCCCCATAAATCATTTCTTTTGCCTTGCCAACACCTACAATACGAGCTAATCTCTGAGTTCCACCAAATCCTGGCGTAATGCCAAGACCTACTTCTGGTTGCCCAAATACAGCGTTTTCAGAACAAATTCGAATGTCGCAGCTCATGGAAATTTCACATCCGCCTCCTAAAGCGAATCCATTAATAGCAGCAATAACTGGAATAGGGAATGTTTCCAATTTGCGGAATACATCATTGCCTTTCTTGCCAAAAGCTTCTCCCTCTTTCTTTGTAAGAGAACTCATCTCTCCAATGTCAGCCCCTGCCACAAAAGACTTCTGTCCAGCTCCAGTCAAGATCAAGCATCTTACCTCTTCCTGATTCACAGCATCTAATGTTTTGTCCAACTCGTCCAAAACAGCAGAGTTCAATGCATTTAACGCTTTTTCACGGTTGATCGTAATAATCCCCACTGCTCCTCTTTGTTCATATAAAACAAATTCCATGTCAGGCACTCCTTTCCATATCTTATAAATGGTTAATTATATAACGAAAACACCATGGCTGCAGTCTTAAAAGATACTGCAGTCCGGTGTAATTCTTTTAAGTTCTTATATGTTCATTTTCTTAGACTCTCTTAACAATTGTAGAACAGCCCATTCCACCACCTATACAAAGGGTAGCCAAACCATTCTTAGCACCTTTTGCCTCCATCTCATGGAGAAGGGTTACTAAAATACGACATCCAGAAGCTCCTACAGGATGTCCGATTGCAATAGCTCCTCCACTGGGATTTAACTGTTCTGGCTTAATTCCTAAATCCTTGCCCACTGCCAGAGCCTGCGCTGCAAAAGCTTCATTTGCTTCAATAATATCAAAGTCCTCAATTTTCATTCCTGTTTTAGCCATAACCTTCTTTGTAGAAGCCACTGGTCCAACTCCCATAATAGAAGGTTCTACTCCCCCAAGAGCTCCTGCTTCCCATGTTGCCATAGGCGTTACACCTAGTTCTTTTGCCTTCTCTTCGCTCATAACAACAATTGCTGCTGCTCCGTCGTTAATAGAAGAAGCGTTTGCTGCAGTAACAATACCATCTTTCTTAAAGGCAGGACGTAATTTAGAAATTCCTTCTGCCGTTGTCCCTGCTCTAGGTCCTTCATCTTTGGATACTAAAACTGTCTCTTTTTTCTTTTTAACTTCTACTGGAACGATCTCTTTATCAAATCCTCCTGCTTCCTGGGCTGCTACTGCCTTTTGCTGGGAAGAAGCAGCAAACTCATCTAACTGTTCTCTGGTAAGTCCCCATTGCTCTGCAACATTCTCTGCTGTAATACCCATATGATAGTTATTAAATGCATCCCATAAAGCATCATTTACCATCGTGTCAATCATAGGAGCATTTCCCATTCTATATCCATAGCGAGCCTGTGGAAGTGCATAAGGAGCCATAGACATATTTTCTGTACCTCCAGCAACTACAATGTCAGCATCCCCAGCAAGAATCATATGTGCAGCCATATTCACGCAGTGAAGACCAGAGCCACAGACAACATTAATCGTAACAGCTGGCACTTCAACAGGCAATCCTGCTTTAATAGATGCCTGACGAGCAACATTTTGTCCAAGGCCTGCCTGAATAACACATCCCATATACACTTGGTCTACTGCGTCTTTCGCAACACCAGCTCTTTTTAAGGCTTCCTCAATTACAATTGCGCCTAATTCTGCTGCTGGTGTTGTACTAAGTGCTCCACCCATACTTCCAATGGGGGTACGGCAAGCGCCTGCCAAAACAACTTTCTTTGCCATTCTTAAATTCCTCCTTCATTTTCTTCGAAATTCCCGGAAAACAAGTATTCCATTAATTGTTATTTTTTTGTCATTGTTATATAGTATTTTACCATATAATTTGTTCATTTGCAATATAATTGTCCAATCTGACTTTAAAACTTTTAGCTGATTATAACGATTTTCCAATTTTTATTAATTAAAAAAATGAGCATTACCCATAATATTCATGTAAAAACTTCCCTTACAATTATATCCTTTACTATCAATATTCTGGCTCTATAAGCCCATAAGTATTTCCTTTTCTTTTATATACTACATTTACTGCTTCTGTCTGGGCGTTATAAAATACAAAGAAGTTATGTCCTAACAGTTCCATCTGTACACAGGCATCTTCTGGGTACATAGGTTTCATTCCAAAATGCTTTGTACGTATAATTTTAATCTCTTCCTCATCTACAAAATCTTTTTCAAGGAATTCCTCCTTGAAACTGCCTCCATTATGATGCTTGTCCACCAATTTGTTTTTATATTTCTTTAGTTGTCTCTCTATGATTTCTTCTACTAAGTCTATAGAAACATACATGTCGTTGCTCACTTGCTCACTGCGGATAATATTTCCCTTAACAGGAATTGTAACTTCAATTTTCTGTCTGTCTTTTTCCACACTCATCGTTACATGAACTTCTGTTTCTGAAGCAAAGTATCTTTCCAGTTTTCCAATTTTGTCTTCTACTGCTGCTTTTAATCCTTCTGTTACGTCAATGTTCTTGCCCACTATGGTAAAATGCATGTAATCACTCCTTTGCCTTTTATAATGATAATTGATTATACCATAATCTAGAGGTTGATTCAATAAAACTCCTTTTCCTTTTCCTATTGTTTGCTTCCTCCTTTATTATGGTGTTATTTTCATAACATTTTTACAAAACATATATTCTTTATTTTCCCATTATAATCCATTCCCCGACATCCACTTTCTGTGGATATTGTGGATAAGTAAGTGTATAACTGGATTTTAGCCATTTCTATTGTGGATAATTTTCTTCTATTTATTTACAAATTATCCTTTTATTTACATATTTTCTTCCAATCTTGTGCAACCTGCTATATTTAATATAAATATGTTTATATAATTTCTCCCTGTGACAAGTCCCAGCCGCCACATTTTTTCATCCATAGGATTAACTCCTTTTCTACTGTATAAGAATATATAAAAAATTTTATAAAAGAAAAGAGCATTACCGAAATTCGATAATACTCTTTTCTTTTTTTATAACTCAGTATCTTACTGTTGCTCTACTGTAAGCTGTACTGGTGTAGAAAGAACTACTGCCTGTCCAGTTGCATCATTTGGCAGAACTCTTACTAATCCTACAATTCCAAAAGATGTTAAATCAAATGTTACCATACCATCTTTTGCAATACATTGGATATATTCCATCTCATTTTTGCCATTTTCTTCATTGTAATGTACTGCATAGATCAAATCAGTAGGGTTAACTCCAGCCACTTTCCAGTTAACTGTCATTTTTGCTCCACTTGGAACAAATCCCAAAGGAGGCTCAATTGTATTTACTGCCAACATATTTGCTAAGTATCCAGGGAAAGTATTGGCTACATAGAACATAGAAGCTAATGTTGTATTTGCAACAGTTGTAGCGTCAGCTCCAAGAGCCTTTAAGTTTCTTCCACTAGCTAATGTAATAGAACCAACTTTTAATACAGACTGAATAGAATTGTCAGGTGTTGCATTTGTATATGTTGTGCCCTCATCATTACTGCTGCTTCCTGCTGCTGGAACATAAGCCATTACAAATGGACTAAAAGAACTTGTTTCAATAAGTACAGTTGCTTTTCCATCTTGAATGTCATTTACTCCAACCTGTGTTGCTGAACCATCTGCATTAATATGGAATGCATAGAGTTTTCCAGCTTCAAAAGGAATCTCCTCTCCTGTCTGAGAATTTACTCTTACAATTCCCAATGCAAAACGAGCTGTTCCTCCTGTCATTTTAACTTCACTGCCATCTTTTAAAGATCTTGGAGTAACATCTACTCCTACAAGATTTCCAGAGTAATTAACAAGTCCTTTAATAGCTCCGGCATATTGATCTCCATCTATATCTTTTTCTGCCAGATATACTTCATTAGGCGTATGTCCCTCAAAGGTAGCTCCACTCAGATCAAAAACTGGTAATGCATCTCCGGGAAGTTCATAATTTCCCTCTGTTACAGTCATTGTAGCCGTTGCAGTAGCTTTATTTCCACTAACGCTGGATCCGCTAACTGTTCCTGAAAGTTCTCCTGTTGCTCCAATTGTTGTTGTTCCTACTTGAGAAGCAGTAACTGTAAGACTATTTCCTGTTCCTGCTGCTGTTCCATCAATTGTCCATTGAACAGAGCTACCAGGAGCTAACTGTTCTCCATCCTCGAATACAATTTCAAAAACCTGCTCTGCCCCAACTTCAACATTAACAGAAGCTGGATTAATAGAAAATGCAAATACACTTGTGGAGATCATGCTTAATGCCATAGCACTTACCACTGCTCTTTTAAAAACTTTTTTAAAATTCACTTTAATATTCTCCCTTCTTATCCATTCATGTACATACTTGTCTTGATTTTGCTTAACTTGAAATTAAATTTACTTTTTTTCGTTCCTCCTTTCTATAAACCTATCCAAGACAATGTCACGAAAAATCAGCTCTGTTTTTTTATTTTTATCCACCGATTTTTCTATAATTAATAACAATATGTTGACATATTGTTTTCTAAGTATAGCATAAAATCAAACTGCAATCAACAAATTTTTCTTTAATTTTGTATCCTCTTTTTTTATTTCTACTATAATATATTAACGATCTATTTATGTTCTTGTTTTGTATAATGGTTTTTATACAAAGAAATCACTGTAAGCTTAACTGCCAACATTTTCCTTAAGTATCTAGGAAAAGTATTGGCTACATAGAACGTAGAGGCTAATGTTGTATTTGCAACAGTTGCAGAATCTGCACCAAGAGCTTTTAAGTTTCTTCCTTGCTACTGCTTTCAACTCTTTTTTCTGGAACATAAACCAAAATAAATGAACTAAGAGAATACGTAGTAATAACTACTCGTCCAAATTTATCCCCGTCTTTAATATCACTCACTCCAACCTGAGTTGTTAAACCATCTGCATTCATATGGAATGCATAGAGTTTTCCAGCATCAAAAGGAATCTTCTCTCCTGTCTAAAGAGAATAAAGCCCTGCTCCATATAAAATTTCTAACTTTTCCAGAATAATCAACAAGTTTTTTAATGGTCTCCTCATACTGACTGGAACTTATTTCAACACCTGAAAGATATGCTTTTTGATATTTATGTCTCTCAAAGGTAGCGCTTTCGAGACTATACGTTCCAGAATTCAATGGGTTAAGCATCTCATTGTTAGAAAGAAACCCTTTCTCTAAAATCATTTCAGCTTTAGCGCTGACTATATTTCCACTAACACTTGAACCACTGATTGTTCCCAAAAGTTCTCCTATTGCCCCAATTACTTTTTTTCCTTCTTTAGCAGCAATAACTGTAAGACTATCATCTCTTCCTGTTACTTCCACTCCGTCAATTGTCCATTGAACGGAAACAGGAACTATCTGTTCTCCCTCCTCCAATGTAATTTTAAAAGTTTGCTTATGCTTTTCCAAAAATTTCTTCCTAGTACAAAACAAAATGGAGCCCTTAAGGCTCCATTTTAGAATTCATAAATTAGGAAACTCAAATGACAGCAGAAAATAAAACTCCAGCTACCAAATTTTTCTTTTATTTATAGATAGAAAATTTTCTTAAAATATCCTTCTTACGCAAACAACAGGTTTGTATGCAGCGCTTGAAATTTTAATTCCTGTAGATGGTGTACTGGCATGGACAATTTGTCCATTTCCTATGTATAATCCTACATGACCTGAATAACAGACCAAATCTCCTGGCTGTGCATTGGCCAGCCCTCCCACATCATATCCCACTGCTCTCTGTCCACCTGATGAATGGGGCAGGGAAATGCCAAAATTTTTGTATACACTCATAGTAAATCCAGAACAATCCGTTCCATTTGTTAAACTGCTTCCTCCATATACATATGGATTTCCTACAAACTGAGTTGCAAAACTTGCAACATTTGCTCCCATACCACTTCCTGTAACCATTGGGGCAGGTGCAGTTTCCTCCTTCTTAGGAGCCGGAGCCGCTGGAACTTGGACAACATGGGATTCTTCTGTTCCATCTGCTATATTCTCTGAAACAGTATTCTCCTCTTCCTGTCTTTGCTCTTCTTCTCTTTCCCTTCGCTCTCTTTCTGCCTGCTCTGCTGCCTCTAAAGCTTTTTGTCTTTCTTCCTCTTCCTTAGCAAGCCTTGCTTCTTCTGCCTCCTTTGACTCTGCCCTTACAAATTCTGTAGATACATGAACATAGTCAGTAGATACATATCCTTCTCCCTCTTCTATGGAAACCTTTACCCAACCTTCCTGCTCTTCTGAGACAGTGAGCACATCCCCTTCTGGCACAAGGCCTAACACAGAAGCTTCTGTATCAGGAGACTGCCTTACCTTCAATGTAGTTGTATTTACAACTGCTATACGGTTTCCTACTTCTTTAGCAAGTTCTACCGCCGCTTCTCCTATGACAACAAATTCTGCCTTGACATAACCAGTGACATCCCCTGAAGTAATCTGATACCAATCTCCTTCCTTTTTCACTAATTCACCCGCAGAATGATTATATAACTTACCAACTACCTCTCCTTCCTCGCTGGCGCTTCCTCTTACATTAACATAATTACTTACTTGGGCAATGACAAGTCCCCCTTCATCCTCTTCTTGTTCCTCTTGTATAGGTTCCTCTACCTGCTCTTCTATCTTTTCCTCCTCTTCCTCTTTCTGCCCTTTTTCACTATCAGCCTCTGTTCCTATGGCTTTTTGTCCTCCTGCTGTAGGAAGACCTGTCTTTTTTTCCTCTATCTCCTTATCTTCATTTTGATTCTCATTCTCTTTTTTATCTTCTTTTTTTTCTGATACAGCGCTGGAAGCTCCTGCGCTAACAAGGGCTTTTTTCTTTGTCTGAGATAGGCTGTTTGTTGTTTCGCTGTTCCCAGAGCTACTTGTCCCCTTTGTATTTTTATTTGCCGTATTGCCATCTTTATTTCCATCCAATACAAAAGCGCTGCCTGCTACAGGCAATGCCCCTGAAAGTGAGTAAACATCTGCTGTCATCCATGGGCTTCCAAACATTAAGCAACCCATCAGACAGCAAACTGTCACTTTCAATACTCCCTTCCTCATGTGCATCCTCCAATGTATTTTTCATTACTATTATCTTACAATTATTACAATTTTATTACATGTTGTTCATAAATATAACATTAAAAGCAGTCTCTGTCAACCGCTAAAAGGGAATTTTCTTACATGAAATTCCCTATTTTTCCTTTTTTCATAAGATTAAATAGTAATGCCCTTCCCTTACAATTCTTCTATCATTTGTCCTTAAACATTAAGGATGCTTCATTAAATATTCTGAAATTGCCGTCACTGCATTAGCCCCATCTGATACAGCCGTAACAATTTGTCGAAGGAGCTTTGTCCTCACGTCTCCTGCCACATAAATTCCAGGAACATTTGTTGCCCCATCCTCTCCTGCCACTATATAACCTGCCTGATCTGTTTCTACCAGGGAAGAGTACATTTGAGAATTGGGAATGATTCCTACAGCTATAAAAACTCCGTCTACTTGTAAAGTCTTTCTCTCCTTTGTTTTTACATTTTCAACAATAAGTTCCTCTACATTCTTAGTTCCTATAATTTCTTCTACCGTAGAATCCCATACCATTTCCACGTTTTCTAACCCCAGCATAACATCTTGTAAACTCTTTGCTGCCCGAAGCTCATCCCTCCTATGAATGACATAAACCTTTTTGCAAACTCTTGCCAGAAAAACTGCATCCTCAACAGCAACGTCTCCTCCTCCTACCACTGCTGTTATTTTATCTCTGAAAAAAGCTCCGTCACAAGTTGCACAATAGGACACTCCCTTTCCCGAAAACTCCACCTCCCCAGGAACATTTAATTTTCTGTGGCTTGCACCGCTGGCAATAATGATTGTTTTTGTCTTATATTCATTTTTATTTGTGACCACTGTCTTTATATCTCCCTGCACGTCAAGGGAGACAACATCCTCCTCAGCAAAGCGCACCCCCAAGGTGTCTGCATGTTCTCGAAACTTCATTCCCATGTCAAAACCACTGCTCCCTTGCATCCCAGGATAATTATCGACTTCATACGTATTTAAAACCTGTCCTCCACTCATAAAATGTTTTTCCAACACCAACGCTTTAAGACCTGCCCTTTTGCTATAAATTCCTGCTGTTAGTCCAGCAGGCCCTGATCCGATTATAATTAAATCATAAATTTCCATCTTTCTGTTTTCCTCCTTATCCTGCTCATCCACAAATAGAATAAACGATTATGAGAAGAGCAATGTTATCCAAACTTTCTTTATTATTTACATGTGAATTTTTGAAAAAATAGTGTATTTCTTATATAAAATCTGTTATCCTATAACGAGCAGCTAAAAGAAATAATAACTGCTTGAAAGGAGAGTAATACGAAATGAAAGAAAAAACAGTTCTTATTACTGGCGCTTCCAGAGGAATTGGAGCTGCCATTGCAGAAGCCTTTGCCTGTGAAGGATACTCTCTCGTGATTACTTGCAAAGAGCAAGAAAACCTTCTCTTCTCCCTTCAAGAAAAACTTCAAACACTTTATTCCACCCACTGTTCCACCTTTGTTGGAGATATAGGTGACTTTGAAACAGTGAAAAAAATGTTCTCCTCTATCAGCTCCCTGGATATTGTTATTAATAATGCAGGGATATCCTATGCCGGCCTCCTTCATGAAATGGAACCAGAAGAATGGGATCGTATTCTTCGTACAAATCTTACTTCTGCATTTTACTGTTGTAAATTTGCTATCCCCCTCATGCTAAAAAAACATTCAGGAAAGATCATCCAAATCTCATCTGTTTGGGGCACCCATGGCGCTTCCATGGAAGCTGCCTATTCTGCTTCTAAAGGGGGACTTCACAGTCTTACAAAAGCCCTTGCGAAAGAATTATCCCCAAGCAATATACAGGTTAATGCTATCGCCTGCGGCCTCATTGATACAGATATGAACGCCTGTTATACTAAAGAAGAGCTGGATGAGCTTATTTTCCAAATTCCTGCAAACCGTATGGGAAAACCGTATGATGTTGCTAAATTGGCTCTCTCCCTTGCATCTACAACCAATTACCTTACTGGACAAATTATCACTTTGGACGGGGGCTGGATGTAGTCTTTATCCTTTGGAAATATCTAATAGCTTCTGTTTTAACTCGCCTTCTATGCGTCCTAGCTCTATCTCAGCATTCCTCCTCTTCTCCCTTCCCTCAGTTTGAATTTTTAATACCTCATCCAACGTGGAAATCAAAGATTCATTGGTCATTTTTAATGTTTCTATATCAACGATTCCTCTCTCAGATTCCTTAGCGCTTTCAATAGTAGCCACTTTTAATATTTGAGCGTTTTTCTTTAGGAGCTCGTTGGTCATATCTGTTACTTCCCTCTGGGCTCTAGCTG
>CANOLZ010000026.1 GCA_947567075.1 uncultured bacterium | reverse complement strand
GGATATAAGGTGGATTCTGATATCTCCAGTACGTCACGAACCTCTTGGGTTATTTTATAGCCATATGTTCCTTCTGGTTCCCGAATGACAACTGCTAATACTATGGCGTCCAATAAGGCCGCACCCGTGTTAAAGACCATGCTATCACTCCTTTTTCTAGGATAAATATTTTTTGTCTAATATTATATACTGTATAATATTGCTTTCTGCTCATATTATATGTGGTATAATATTATTTTGTCAATAGACTTTAGAAATATTTAAAGTTTTCATAAGAATTGAGACTGGAAATCCTATGACAGACTTTTCTTAATGAAGAGCCGCAAAAATCCTTGATTCTGTACAGAGTAATCTTATGAATGGGTTAAACTTTTTTGAACCGAATCACATCTCCCATATTTTCCCTGCACTTAAAAGCAGATAGCTTTCCCAAATTCTTCGTTTTTTCATTTTATAAAAAACGAGGGCGGCCTGAAATGTATTATTTCAAAACCGCCCAAAGCTCCTTGTATTTTGTTGAGGCCAGTGGATATAAAACACTGTTATCTGTAATGGTTATGGAAATATTTCTAAAATAAACTTTGGAAACTAATTGGAAATACCCACTGTGGGGAAATACTTATGACATTAGGGTATTTCTTTGGTATGTATATTAGGAGATATTGGAAAATTCATCCCTGTATTGAATAGGCGTCTTTCCTACAGCCTTTTTAAATGCCTGGGCAAAATAAGACTGGGAGGAAAATCCCAGCATTGCAGATATTTGTGCAATGGAATGGGTTGTCGATTCTAATAAAAATCTTCCTTCCTGTATTCTTTTTTGTAGAAGATAACGAATGGGAGACAAACCTGCATATTTTGTAAAAGCATGGGCCATATAATATTTGTTCATATGGGTTAAAGCTGCCAATGTATCCAATGTGATATTTTCTGAATAATGGGAATCTAAATAATTTTTGATCTGGGCACATTCTCTGTTTAAAATCATTTGACTATTCTGGATAATGGTAAGATGACTGTTGCGCAGCATACATGTTAGCAGAACTTCCAAAATATTTTGACATACTACTTCATAATTTGCTTCTTTATGGGAAATTTCCTCTAGCATAATATTCAAATAAGCGTAAACATTAGAATTGCACATATTATATTTATACACGGAACCATAGGCAGTATCCATAGAAACTCCTTCCTTTGTACAGACAATATTTTCAAAGGAAAAGGAAAGCCCCTCAATTCCTAAGACAATATATTCCAAAGGAGAAGTATTCCAGGATTTTTCTGTGTGTTCCACAAGGGGATTAATAATGACCATATCATTTTTTTCTACAGGAAATTCCTTTCCTTCTGCCACAAACAAGCCATTTCCCTTTACAACATAAAATAACTCGCTAAAAGGATGGGAATGAAGGATACTTTGCCAGTCTCCTTCATATTTTGACGTTGACACATATAAAAGTTTTGACTTTTCAAATAATGAATATCTTATATTTTCAAAACGATGTCTGGTATTTCCCATCATGCCTGGCTCCTTTCTTTATATATTGAAACCTTCCTCCCACATCATAATATCTTTACTATAACAAAGTTTATATATATTGTCTATGTATAGAGAGAATTATATAAAATATATAAACTCCTGTGCCTGGATGAATAAAAAAAGAAAAGAAAATTAAAGAAAGAGGCTCCTATTTTTTTGCAATTCTTATAATAATAATACATTTAACCAGCTTTTATATGTTATATATAGATAAATAGAATTTTCAATATTATAAAAAATAAAAAAATATGCATAAAGCAATATATATAAAAAATGAAGCAATAATAAGATTGATTATTTTCATACTTCTCTTTTATACTTAAGCCAGAATAAAAGAACTTGCGGCAAATAAATGATATCTGGGCTTTTGTACATATTTTGATGCCGCAAAAATGGAAATTTAGGAAATATGTTCAGAATGGAGGGTTATTATGAAAGGAAAAAAAAGTATCTCCCTTTTACTCACAGGCTCCATGGCCATTTGCCTTTTAGCAGGGTGCAGCAATGCAGGTAATCAGGAAACAGCCAGTCAAAAAGAGGATTTAGCCAGCGAGAAAACTACAGAGGATCCAGTGCTAAAAGTAGCTGTATTTGAAGGAGGATATGGAACGAGTATGTGGACGGATGTAGTTGCCGCCTTTGAGGCATCCCATCCCGGCATTACTGTAGAACTTACTATTGATAAAAAAATTGAAGATGTGATTAGCCCTAGTATGAAAGCAGGTGATTATCCAGATGTTGTACATCTTGCTACCGGGCGTGAAGCAGGACTGACAGAAACTTTGACAAAGGAAAAAGCCCTTCTTCCTTTGACAGATGTTCTTGACATGATGGTTCCTGGGGAAGAGGTGAAAGTGAAAGATAAAATTATACCTGGTTTTCTGGATACGTTGGCAACAAATCCCTATGGAGACGGCATAACTTATTATGCGCCTATGTTTTATGGTCCATGCGGCCTGTTTTATAATGCCGGACTTTTTGAAGAAAAAGGGTGGACTCTTCCATCTACATGGGAAGAAATGTGGGCTTTAGGCGATGAAGCTGCTAAAGATGGAATTGCATTATTTACATATCCTACAACGGGATATTTTGATGCTTTTACATATGCTGTTCTCGCTTCTGCTGGAGGAATTGATTTCTTTAACCGTTGTATGACCTATGAGGATGGTATTTGGGAAAGCGAGAATGCTTCTAAAGTTTTCCAGACCATTGGCAAACTTGCTACTTATACAGAAGGAACAACCGTTGCCAATGCAAATGATGATAACTTTACAAAAAATCAACAGCTCATTCTTGATAACAAGGCTATCTTCTGTCCTAATGGCACCTGGCTGCCTGGAGAAATGGCAAATGCTCCAAGAGCTGATGGCTTCACCTGGGGCTTTATGCCTATTCCTGCAGTAAATGAGGGGGAAGCAGGCTATTCCTTTTGTTTCTTTGAGCAAATGTGGATTCCCGCTGCTGCAAAAAATCAGGATCTGGCAAAAGAATTTGTAGCATATATGTATTCGGATGAAGCAGGGAAAATTTTTGCCGGCTCTGCCTCCCCTGCTATTCAGCCTATTTCTGGCATTAGCAATTACCTTACTGATGACAATAAACTCTTTTATAGCGTCTATGATAATGGAGCAAATGTAGTAATGGGGGGATTTGCAGCTACTACTCCCGTTGAAGGCGTATCCATGGCAGATACTTTATTTGGTACAGTAAATAGCATTGTTAGCGGCGATAAAACTGTCGACCAATGGCAGACATCTGTAGAAGAAGTTAGTGATAAGTTAAGAGAAGCAATGGAATAAAAGAACTCCACAATAGAATCCACCCTTTGCGAGGATTCTATTGTCATGAATAAAGTCTCCAAAGGTTTTTTCCTTTGGAGGGCTTTTATTCCATAATAGAATGGAGGTATACAATGTGAAAAAAGGCAGGGCAAGAAGTACTTTTATTGGGTTATGCATAACTCCAGCGCTTATTTTATACATTCTTTTTATGCTCCTTCCTACCTTTGGGGTATTTAAAATGTCCCTCTATAAATGGGGCGGATATTCCAATAAAAAGGAATTTGTAGGTTTTAATAATTTTAAAATTCTAATGGAAGACATGAATTTTTTCCGCTCCTTTCAAAACACCATACTTCTCATTGTCTTGGTTACTACTGTAACCATGACTCTTTCCCTTATTTTTGCGGCTATTCTTTCCAGAGAGCGTATCAAAGGAGAAAACTTCTTTAGAATTATATTTTATATTCCAAATATTTTATCTGTCGTTGTTATTTCTGCTATCTTTTCCGCAATTTATGATCCTGCAAACGGACTTTTAAACAGCATTCTCTCAATTTTCATGAAAGGGGAAAGCTCCCCTATCCTTTGGCTTGGAAACCAGAACTTGGTCATTTATAGTCTGGCTATTGCTATGATTTGGCAGGCAATTGGTTATTATATGGTTATCTATATGGCCAGTATGTCCCGCATACCAGAAAGTCTTTATGAGTCAGCAAGTTTAGAAGGCTCTGGAAAAATACATCAGTTTTTTTCCATCACTCTCCCTCTTATATGGACCAATATAAGGACGACCTTGACATTCTTTGTCATAAGCTCCATTAATTTAAGTTTTCTCTTTGTAAAATCTCTTACAAATGGAGGGCCAGACGGGGCTACAGAAGTATTTTTAAGTTATATGTATAAACAGGCCTACACCAATTCCTCTTATGGCTATGGCATGGCCATTGGCGTCGTCGTATTTTTATTCTCCTTTGGTTTATCAGGAATTCTTCATTTTGTAACCAAAAGAGAGCATTTGGAATTTTAGGGAGGTTTTCTTATGAAAAGGAAAAAAGAGATGGGATTTCATACCCTTTATAGAATTTTTATTTTTGTCACTCTTGGGGCATTGACTATCTCTATAATCATTCCTGTGTCCTGGGTCATTCTCGCATCCATCAAAGAAAATTCTGAATTTTATGGAAATCCCTGGGTTATGCCCAAAGGAATATACTTCCAGAATTTTATAGACGCCTTTCACAAAGCAAAAATGGGAGACTATTTTTTTCATTCTCTCCTTGTTACTTCAATGGCCCTCATCATCCTCCTTATAGTATCCCTTCCTGCCGCCTATGTCCTTGCAAGATATTCCTTTAAAGGGAGGAAGCTTTTGAACATTTTGTTCATGGGTGGATTGTTCATTAACGTAAATTATATTGTAGTTCCTATTTTCTTAATGTTTGTAGATGGGGATAAATTTTTAATGAGTCTGGTAGGAAATCGTTTCTTATTAAATAATCCTTTTATCCTAGCTCTTGTATATGCCTCTACGGCTCTGCCCTTTACCATTTATCTTTTATCTGGTTTCTTTGTGACTATTCCAAAGGACTATGAGGAAGCAGCTTATGTAGACGGAAGTGGTTATTTTAGGACAATGATGAAAATTATGCTGCCTATGGCCACTCCTAGCATTATTACCGTTATTTTGTTTAATTTTCTTTCCTTTTGGAATGAATATATTATTTCCATGACATTGCTTACAAAAGATGTAAAAACTTTGCCTGTGGGACTTATGCAGCTTATGCAGGCTCAAAAGTCTGCTGCCAATTATGGGCAGCTTTATGCAGGGCTTGTGATTGTCATGCTCCCTACACTGGTACTATATATTCTTGTGCAAAAAAAGCTAACCCAAGGAATGAGTGTTGGAGGATTAAAGGGTTAAGAAAAAGGAGGAAAAACATGAAATGGAGCATTTTATTATTATATTTGCTTATATTTATTATGAGTATTGCATGTATTCTTTTCGGGCAGAGACAGATAGGTCCTAAAGGGCTTTTCATCATGCTATCTGGACTTTGTGGACTTCTCTTCCTTCTAAAAAAATACAATAATCAGTTCCAACAATAGAATCCACCCTTTGCGAGGATTTTATTGTCATGAATAAACTAATCAATGATGGAGGACTTACAAAATGAATGAGGAAAATAAGGGAAGATTAACCCTGCCTACGGATGTGGATATGGTGGAAGAAACCATCCGTCTAAAAGAACTGCTACAGGCTGACGCTTTTAGAGATTGTGACGGAACCCAAATGCCAAAAGAACTTTTAAACCAAAATGTGAAAATATACGCCACTTACTACACAACGAGAAATGACAATGCATGGGCCATGAAAAACCCTGAAGAAATTCAACAGGAATATTTGATCAGTGACCCCATCACGGCTAGAAGTAATACCCTTTCTATAAAGCTTATGCAAGGATTTCATACCGAACAGCTGAAAGTAAATACAATCGATTCTCCAAAACGCTGGTGGGAAGTCATTGACAGGACTACCGGCAAAGTCCTTCCCTCTGAACAATGGGAATATGATGCAGCATCCGGAGAAGTCACGCTCCAGTCCATACCATATCATGTGTATACAGTTAGTTTTCTTGCCTTTTTGATCTGGGATCCTGTACATATGTATAATTCAATTACCAATGATTGGAAATCCTCCCCCCATCAATTGACCTATGATGTAAGGCAGCCCAAAACCCAAAAATATGTGAAGGAAAAACTAAAAAAATGGTGTGAAGAAAATCCTCATGTTGATGTAGTACGTTTTACTACCTTTTTTCATCAATTTACACTGACTTTTGACAAACAAAAAAGAGAAAAATATGTGGAATGGTTTGGATACAGCGCAAGTGTCAGTCCCTATATTTTAGAGCAGTTTGAAAAATGGGCCGGCTATACATTTCGTCCTGAGTTCATTGTAGATCAAGGATATCATAATTCCACTTTCCGTGTACCCTCAAAAGAGTTTTTAGATTTTATAGAGTTTCAGCAAATAGAGGTGAGTAAACTGGCAAAAGAACTCGTTGACATTGTCCACAGCTACAATAAGGAAGCCATGATGTTCTTAGGAGATCACTGGATTGGTACAGAACCCTTTGGCAAATATTTTGCAAATATTGGTCTAGATGCTGTGGTAGGCTCTGTTGGAGATGGGGTTACCTTACGTATGATCTCAGATATTCAAGGGGTAACTTACACGGAAGGAAGACTTCTTCCTTATTTCTTTCCCGACGTGTTTAAAGAAGGGGGCGATCCTATTGGTGAAGCCAAAGATAACTGGATAAAAGCAAGAAGAGCTATTCTCCGTTCACCTTTAGATCGAATTGGCTATGGAGGCTATTTAAAACTGGCAAAGGAGTGGCCTGGTTTTATTGAGGAAATTCAAAAAGTGGTGGATGAATTCCGGCAGATACATGAAAACACTCAAGGGACAAAAGCTTATACAGCCCCTTTTAAAGTTGGCATATTAAATTGTTGGGGTAACTTAAGAAGGTGGATGGCCAATCAAGTCCATCATGCCCTTTGGTATCGGGAAATCTATTCCTATGTAGGAGTCATCGAATGTTTAAGTGGAATGCCCCTAGATGTAGAATTCATAACCTTTGAGGAAATAAAAAAGGGGATTTCTCCTGAGATGAAAGTAATTATTAACGTTGGGGATGCCTATACCTCATGGAGTGGAGGAGACAATTGGAAAGATGAAAAAGTCGTCTGTGCTATTCGACAGTTCGTTGACAATGGGGGAGGATTTATAGGAGTGGGAGAACCTAGCGCCTGCCAATATGAAGGACAATTTTTCCAGCTAAGGGATGTTCTTGGAGTAGACAGGGAAATGGGATTTTCTATAAGTACTGACAAATATAATGAAATGGACAAAAATCACTTTATTCTTGAAGATATTGTTGGAGAAATTAATTTTGGGGAAGGAAAAAGCCGTATTTATGCTTACGGAGAAAATTATCAGATTTTAAATATGGATGGAAAGTACAGCCGTCTAGTGGTTAACGAATATGGAAAAGGCAGAAGTGTATATTTTTCAGGCCTTCCTTATTCCCCCCAAAATTGCAGGATACTCCTTAGGGCTATTTACTATGCTGCACATGAAGAAAAAGAAATGAAAAAATTTTATGTTTCTAATGTGGACACAGAAGTATCCGCATATGAAAAAACTGGCAGGATTGCGGTTATTAACAATTGTAATGCTCCTAGGCAAACAGAGCTTTATATTCATGGAGAACGAAAGGAATACCTATCCATGTGCCCAATGGAAATGCGTTGGCTCTCCTTCTAAACAAGGGTATACAAAAAAATCAATGAGCCTGATCTGGCATTGATCCATATCTTTATAAAAGGAATAGAAAGAGAAATGTAGAACTTCTTTGCTGAAATATTGAAGCAGCTTAGAAGTTCTTTGCATTCTGTCATATAATTTCTATGGAATATAGATCTCCTTTTTAAGAAGAAAAAGGATCCCGTTCTATGGATTCTAAAAATTTTACAGGATCTTTACAATACTCATAAGCCTTGGATTCTTTCAGTAATTTCTCTATCTCTTTTATTTGTGGAAGATAGAGATTCCCTTCATAAATTAAAACTGCATGTATGCTTTCCACATACTGTAAGATTTCCTCTAAGTTATCCTTTGTAAGGGAACGTAAGTCTAATCTGCAATTGATTCTTTCCAGTGTATTTTCTATATAAATGAATTGAATACATGTTTCATCTGTCTTCCCAAACTGTAATATGTCCTTTGACCAACTTTTTTCCTTGGCTAAAAACGCCAATTCACAACTAGGACTTTCCATTCCCTTCCAGGAAACTTTCTCCTCTAAGCTAAGTTGGGCCACATTTTCTCTTTTTGGAGCTATGTTACATTGAAACTGCCAAATTGCCATTTTTCTTCTCCTTTCGCTACGCTTTT
Source organism: uncultured bacterium (assembly GCA_947567075.1). Lineage (GTDB taxonomy): Bacteria > Bacillota > Clostridia > Lachnospirales > Lachnospiraceae > MGBC165282. The sequence continues at coordinate 16,708 of CANOLZ010000026.1, read as the reverse complement.
TCATGAGTTAAAGAAATAGACTATGTGCTCTCTCCATCTCCCTGTCTCTTGGAATATAAAAACTCTTCTATCTATTATGTCCAACTTATAAATACTTATAGGATTTTTTGAAAATTGTAAAAAGAAAAGAACGATAAGAAGTGTGAAAAGAATTTCTAATTGGTTTTGTATTATATAAAGGGATAAAATATACGAATAAGAATTGAGATGGACTTGTTCCTTTTTTTATATAGAATTTATGAAGAAATGCCTATTTATTTCTAAAAAGATGTCATTATAAAAAGATAAAACCTTGCAATTGTTTTCCCCTGTTTCTTTAAACTGTTAAAAGAGGGTTCCATTCTTCTTCCCTCTTTTAACAGCAAGTGAAACAGAAACTATCTCCTATTTTTCCATCAACATAAACATAGCGCTATATGGTGGCATATCCAGCCCTCCTCCAAAGTCAATGGGAGAGCCGCTTATGAGATCTTTCGCCGTGCCACATTGAGCATTAAAATGAGCCACATAGGGCTGATCATCTGCATTTATGGCCACTAATACCCTTTCTCCTTCTACTTTCCTCTCAAAAATACACTGCTTATTTGTTAGCAGGGTTGAAGAAAAATCTCCATAACATAGGGCTTTACTTCCTTTCTTTGCCTTTGCCAAAGAAGCAATCCACTGAGCTAACTCATTAAAAACTGGTTGTTCAAAACATGCTCTTAATGCCGGATCTCCTTCCTTTTTATCCGCCTTTGCCCCCCATTCGCTGCCATAATATACACAAGGAATGCCCGGCATTCCAAAAGCTAAAGCGTATATAAGAGGGAGATGTTTCTCATTAGCAAGAATGCTTGCTACTCTGGATACATCATGGTTATCTACAAAAGAAAGCAAATGTTTCCCTTTATACAAAGTCCAGTTTTCCGGACCAAACTGCCTTAACAAAGAATGGTTTATCTCAAACATATTCATTGAATTAAAGCTGGAATAAAGTCCTTTATAACATTCATAATTGGTGGCCCCGTGGAGCATCTCATCATTTACGAACTGATTGTAGTCTCCGTGAAGAAGCTCTCCTAGGAGGAAAAAATCTTCCTTTAATTCATTACAAAAAGTCCGCAGCCTCTTTAAAAAGTCTTTATCCAGGCAATATGCCACATCCAGCCGCAGCCCATCAATATCAAACTCTTCTACCCAGCCTTGAATCGAAGAAAAAATATGGGAAATGACTTCCTCATTTCTCAAATTTAACTTTACTAAGTCAAAATGCCCTTCCCATCCTTCATACCAAAGGCCATCGTTATAATTGGAATTCCCAGAAAAATTAATATGAAACCAATCTTTATAAGGTGACGACCCTCTATTTTTTAGTACATCTTGAAAAGCCCAAAATCCTCTCCCCACATGGTTAAATACTCCGTCTAATATTACTTTTATACCTGACTCATGGAGATTTTTGCACACCTTTGCAAAGTCCTCGTTCCTTCCAAGTCTAGAATCAATCTTGCGGTAGTCCCTTGTATTATATCCATGTGTATCTGACTCAAAAACAGGAGAAAAATAAATTGCATTTGCCCCTAGCTTCCTAATATGATCTATCCAATGATTCACCTTTAAAATTCTTGATTTTTCTTCCCCATCATTTTCAAAGGGCGCTCCGCAAAAACCTAGGGGGTAAATCTGATAAAATACACTTTCATATGCCCACATTGGTATCTCCTCCTTCACTCCTTTTAGCACTATTGTAATATATTATACCATACAACCCATTATGTTGGAAAGGCTAGACAATGTATAAAACATTTACATAAAAAATTAACCATATTTCTCTCTTTGCATGGATTCCTTCAAAATACTTCCTCTATCCTCTTTTAAAAGGGAACATCTTTTCTCTTTTTCCTCTTTTTACCCTAATTATGACGTAAATCTTGCAAATTTCTACTTTTTTTATTTAACATAAGATTTCTTCTATCTCTATTTTATGTTAATCCATTTCTTCTTTTTCGATTTTTCGTTTACTTCTCTTCTTCCCATCTGTTATAATGAGACAAATATAAAAGGAGGGTTTACATATGTTAAAAATAGGTTCCCATGTTGGGATGAGCGGGAAGGAAATGTTTCTTGCTTCTGCCAAAGAGGCGGCAGGATATGAGGCCAATACCTTTATGATTTATACCGGCGCCCCGCAAAATACAAGGCGAAAGCCAATTGAAGAATTAAATATCTCTGCTGGATGGGATTACATGAAGGAGCATGGAATCCTTGATTTCGTCATCCATGCTCCCTATATTATTAATCTCGCCAATACTGTGAAAGAAGACACCTTTACTTTAGCTGTTGATTTTTTGGCTTTGGAATTGGAACGCACAAAAGCCATGGGCAGCTCCATCCTCATACTTCATCCAGGCGCCCATGTAGGAGCCGGGACAGAAGCTGGGATCAACCAGATTGCCAAAGGCCTCAACGAAGTTCTCACAAAAGATACTGGCTGTGTCATTGCTTTAGAAACAATGGCAGGTAAAGGAAGTGAAATAGGCCGTTCTTTTGAAGAACTGGCACAAATATATGATAAAGTTGTTTACAATGACAAGCTTCGCATCTGTTTTGATACTTGCCACACTAACGATGCAGGCTATGATATTGTCAACGATTTTGATGGAGTCATGGATTCCTTCCACCGTCTCATTGGAAAGGACCAAATTGCCGTCTTCCATATTAACGATAGTAAAAATAAAAGGGGAGCTGCTAAAGACCGCCACGAAAATCTGGGAAAAGGAACCATTGGTCTTCCGGCATTATCCTATATTGTCCATCACAAAGATTTTCTCTCCATCCCCAAAATATTAGAAACTCCTTATATCCCCTCTGTAGAAAATCCAGAAAAAACTCTTCCCCCCTACAAAGAGGAAATCGCTTTGTTAAGGAAGGCCTCCCCATAATGACCAAAAGGTTTGAATCTCACCTCCAATAGACTTTATATCTGTCGTCTTATAGTCCTCCCATTCCTTTGGGAATAAGTTTTTATAAGAACTTTGCAGGAAACGGTCATCTAAAAGCACAATGACTCCTTTGTCATGGGATGTCCGTATAACCCTTCCTGCCCCTTGAAGAACTTTATTCATTCCTGGATAACGGTAGGCATAATCAAAACCATTTTTTCCCCTCTCTTGGAAAAATTCTTTTATTCGTTCCCTTTCAAAACAAACTTGCGGAAGGCCTGTCCCTACAATAAGAGCTCCTATCAGACTATCTTCCTTTAAATCAATTCCCTCCCCAAAGGCTCCTCCCAAGACGCAAAAGCCTATCTTTGTCTTTTTTCCTTCTTTGTTGCAGGAAGGACTTCCCGTAAACTCTCTGAGAAATTCTTCCCTTTTCTTCTCTGTCATAGAGGGGGACTGAACAAAACATTGACTGTCTTCGTCTTGAAAAAAAGTTTCATAGGATTCATATACCTTATGCATAAAAGAATAGGATGGAAAAAAAACAAAGTAATTTCCCCTTTTTGTCTTCCTTACTTCATGAATGTACCGGGCTATTTTAACATACTCTTCTTTTGTCCTCCTTGTATACTTACTGCTCACATCTTTTCCAATTAATAAAATTCTCTTTTTCTGTTCAAAGGAAGACTGAGCATATACTCTGTAATCTTCTTCCTCTCCTCCCAGGAGAGAAGAATAATAGGGGAGAGGAAGAAGGGTTGCAGAGAAAAATATAGTACTCACTCCCTTATCTAAACATTGCTTTAAATTTTTTGAAGGATCCATACAAAATTCCTTTATAAAAAATTTTCCCCCTTCTTCCAGCTCTGTATAAAAAAGGTAATTCTCATCGGCTCTTTCATATATATTTAAGAAATGACGGATTTCTAAATAAAGTTGCAAAACCCCATCTCTTGTCTCTCTGTCTGCCTTATCCTGACTTTCCAGAAATATTTCCAATTGTCCTGCTCCTTTTAAAAGACAGCCTATGAGCTCTCCAATGTCCTCCATTTCCCTCTCTTCTTCATATTGCCTCTTATATTCCAACATTACTTTATTGCATTTTCCTAAAAGCCTATCCAAAATCCTATCATATTTTTTTACTGCTTTTTTTACTTCCAAAAACTGTTCTTTATATAATTTTGCGCTGTACATCTCCCTTCCCCGTTCTACAAGGTTATGAGCCTCATCCACTAAAAACAAATAGTCTTCTTTTACTTTGTCAGCAAAAAACCTCCGCAGTGTTACATTTGGATCAAAGACATAATTATAATCGCAAAGTATAGCATCCGCAAATTCTGAGATCTCCAAAGAAAGTTCAAAAGGACATACTTTCCATTTTTTTGCCCATTCCTCTATACATTCTCTTGTAAAAGCATCTTTCGAATTTAGAATTTCATAAAGGGCCTGATTAATTCTGTCAAAATGCCCCTCTGCATAAGAACAGGCTCCTGGATTACAGTCTGGACTTTCTAAAAAACATATTTTCTCTTTTGCTGTTATAACGACTGTTTTAAAGGAAAGTCCCTTTTCTCTTAAAAGCCAGAATGCCTTATCTGCCACTGTCCTTGTAATAGTCTTTGCTGTTAAATAAAAAATTTTGTCCACTAGTCCTTGTCCTACGGCCATCACCCCTGGAAAAATTGTGGATATCGTCTTTCCTACTCCTGTAGGAGCTTGTAAAAACAGTTTTTTCTTATGGTAAATTGTTCGATACACTTGAGCGGCTAGTTCCTTTTGCCCTTCTCTATAAGGAAAGGGAAATGGCAGTCCATCTGTGGAGGCTCTCCTTTGTTCCTTCCATTCCATCTTCCATACTGCCCACTTTTTATACTCTTCTATTAGATTAAAAAACCATTCCTCTAATTGCTCTAAATCCTGTTCTTCTACAAATCTTTTTATCTCCCTCGTTTCCATATTACAATATGTCATCTGTACCTTTATCTTTTCAAGTCCATTTTTCTTTCCATACATATAAGCATAACATTTCGCTTGAGCCAAATGTATGAGAACAGGTTCCTCTATATACATTAAATCTTTAAAAACACCTTTAATCTCATCAATGATTACTTCTGTTTTTCCCCTCTCCTCCTTATGTACAATACCATCTGCCCTTCCTTCTACTAAAAGGGTATATTCCTCCCATTTAAAAGTCCATTGCAGGGGAACTTCCGCCTGGTAATCTTGAGCCATACTTCCCTGGATCATTCTGTGGATCTTGGCCCCTTCCTGCATAGCTCCCTCTCCCCCTGTTCCCCTTTGATCCTCTATATTTCCAGAACGCAAAATAAACTCCACTAAGCCTCTGACGGAAACTTTCATGGAGTTTTTTGCCACATGATTCTTTTTTTGCAATTTTTTCTCTTCCATTATTCATCTATAATGTGTTCATCATTTATTTTGCAATATGCCCAAATCTTATGATGCAATGGCAAACTTGTGAAGCATCTTCTCAAAAACAGGATTCTCTCCTGTATATTTTACAGTTAATGTTTTATTAAAGTCAAGTCCCAATACTCCCAGTATAGATTTTGCATCAATGACAACTCGATTGTAAAAAACGTCAATATCAAAATCACATTTGGAAGCTGTTTTTACAAATTCTTCCACATCCTGGCTATTTAGTTTAATTTTACGCTCTTTCATAACAACATCTCCTCTCAGCATACAACACTATTCACCACTTTATTTATATATGAAATTCAAGAAATATTGTTTCCTGAATGTGTCACTATTATACACCAAATCCTTTTTCTGTCAATATTTATCCTAAAGTGTGACCTGCTTTTTCCAAGGTTATTCCTCGTTATTTTGTATAGAAGTTTTTCCTTTTATTTGCAAAAAAAAATTTCTTTTTTTAAAATTATTTGTATGTCTTCCTTGTCATTTTTTCTTTTTACACAAATTTCCCTGGCACTTTCTAATAAAAATCCAAAATACTGCCAAAATTTCTATTTTTTAATAAGATTTTTCTTCATAATGGCTGATCCATTTCGATTCTTCAAACTCTGGCATATTATCTCGAAATTTAAGGGGAAGCATCTGTCTTTGAAGCTCCTTATTTTCTCTCTCCTTAACTGCAATTGTCTTGCAAAAGCTTCGAAACAGCTCTTGTATCTGCTCTTCGTCTTTGGATTCCTCTTTCGTCTTTTCTATTTGAAAATTCTTATCCTGGACAATGCTCCATCTCTTTTGCTTTGGGTGTATTGCCATCTTTTCCCTTACGGAATCATAGATAATAAAATCCTCCATAGGAAGCCTATCTGCAAAATGTGGGGTGATATGGGTTAAAATATCATTTTTCGGATGGATCTTTGCAAAGAGTATTCCTATTTCTAATTGGCGAAATCTTAGAAACTCCATAAAATGGTGAACCTCATTGTATACCTGTCTGCTAAGAGTAAACACTTTCCCTACATAAGGATTGGACAAATAGGTCATTGCCTTGGAGGCATCTTCCATGGCAAATCCCAGGATTAACGTGTGAAACACTGCATTTCCCTTCTCCTGATCTGTACTGGAAATTGCGCTGCATATATGTCGGTATGCCCTCTCTCCCATACGTCTTAAAATGGTCTTTGCAACCTTCCAAGCCTTTTCTTCTTCTGTTTTGACAGAAAAATATTGGGCAAAAAGACGATAATTGCCTATTTCTCCTACTTGGATTACACATTCTTCCTTCTTATAACCAGAAGCCCAGGCGTCATATATTCCTGTAAAAATTCCTTCCTGACTGTCTTCACAAACCCATATTTTTTCTCCTTCCACCTAAAACTCCTCCTTAACCGATGGCCTCTTTCTTTTCTTCATCAAATAAAGACAGCTGACGATAGTTCTCTTTCCTCTCAGGCAATCTCTCCTTTTCATGGAGCAAATTTCTTATAATATAATCCTCTTCTATTTTTGTAGGATACATCATTTTTCCACTACATGTAATAAAATACAAAGCTCTCTTTAACACTACGCCGATTTTTTTTAAATCCTCAAAACTTAAGGGCGCCATTTTCCTTGCCTGACAAATTCTCATGGCTGATTTCACGCCCACTCCTGGAATACGCAATAACACTTCGTAATCAGCCTTATTGATCTCAATAGGAAATAAATCCAAGTGGCGGACTGCCCAGTCGCACTTTGGATCTAAAAGCATGTTAAAATAAGGCTTCTTTGGAGATAAAAGCTCCTCTGCCCGAAAGTGATAAAATCTCATAAGCCAGTCTGCCTGGTAAAGCCTGTGTTCCCTTAAAAGGGGAGGTCCACCCAATGTGGAAGGGAGATCTTTATCTTTGTTCACATTGACGAAAGCTGAATAAAACACTCTCTTTAACTCAAACTTTTTATACAAGGATTCCGCAACAGATACAAGCTGAAAATCCGTCTCTGGTGTGGCTCCTATAATAATCTGGGTACTCTGCCCTGCTGGGACAAACTTTGGGGCATGACGATAAATCATGATTTCGTTTTTATTTTCCTTTATTCCTTGTTGAATCATTCTCATAGGCTTTAATATTGTCTGCCTTGATTTATTAGGAGCCAGATTTCTCAAACCTTCTGATGTGGGCAGCTCCAGGTTAATACTCATTCTGTCCGCCAAAAGCCCTGCCCTCTCAATAATTCTAGCATCCGCTCCAGGAATAGCCTTCAGATGAATATATCCGAAAAATCCATATTCTTTGCGCAGTTTATAGACAGTCTCATAAATTAGTTCCATTGTATAATTGGGGTTATATAAAATGCCAGAGCTTAAAAATAAGCCTTCTATATAATTTCTCTTATAAAACTCCATTGTCAAATAGCAAACTTCCTCTGGGGTAAAAGAAGTTCTTGGAATATCGTTGGAGCTTCTGTTAAAACAATATTTACAGTTATAAATGCATTCATTGGTAAACAATATTTTCAGTAAGGAAATACATCTTCCATCTGCACTAAAGCTATGGCATAAGCCTCCTGAAACAGTATTTCCCATGTGTATGCCATCTCCCTGCCTAGATACTCCGCTACTTGTACATGCTACATCATACTTTGCCCCGTCTCCTAATATACGGAGTTTATCTGCAATTGACATTTTCTCCTGCACTTTATATTCCATAACAAACCTCCAAACAAACATACGTTTGTTTTATTTTATCATACATGCAGAAAAAGCACAAGAACATTTATTCGATTGTCTCCCTATCCTCCCTTGTTACATTGCGCAGCCATTTTTTACTTTTATAGCGCCAAAAACAAAAAGGAAGTTTGATCAATTCATCACTCATTAACACAATAAATACAATGGAAATAGGAAATTTCCATACAAACGCAGACATAGCTCCCAGAAAAATGGAGCCTCCCCACATAGAGGCCACATCTAAGATTAAGCCAAACCGAGTATCTCCTCCTGATCGGAAAATACCTACAATCCAAGTAGAATTCAATGCTTGGACTATGACATAATAGGACATAACAAATAAAAAGAACTTCATATATCCCACTGTATCTCCTGTAAGTCCCATGACAACTACAATCAGGGGGCGAATAAGCAAAATGACTCCTCCGCCCAAAGTTCCTGCTACAATCGTAAGCCTTATTAATTTTTTCGCATAATTTTCCGCTAAATCCTCTCTTTGTTCCCCAATAGCTTTTCCTAACATAATAGCCGATGCCCCTGCAATTCCAAAACTCACCACAGTAGCCAGCTGTCTTGCCACATGAGCAACAGAATTAGCCGCCACAACACTGCTGCCCAGTCTTCCTATAATGGCTGCATTGGCAGAATAGCCTGCTCCCCATAAAAGCTCATTGACAATAACAGGCAATGCATAAAAGAGAAAATCCTGAAATAGCAGCTTATCTTGTACAAATAAATACCTTAGGCGTACTTTCACCTCCTTATTTATATGTATGGCATAAAATAAAACAAGGCACAGCTCTATGATTCTCGCCGTTAAGGTGGCAATAGCCGCTCCCTGAATTCCCATGGCAGGAACTCCTAATTTTCCATAAATAAGTACATAATTCAGGCAGACGTTTACTCCAAGAGAAATAGAATATACAACTGTTGAAATCACTACCCTTTCCACACTGCGGATAATATTTAAATAATTGTTTGTAAATCCCATAATCAAATAAGAGAAGGCTACAATACGCAAGTATTTTACCCCTTCCACTATAACTGCCTGCTCCTTTGTAAAAATTCTCATAAGGGACATGGGAAAGAGGATAGCCGACAAAAAGAAAACAATACTCACTGAAATGGAAATGCCAAGCCCAATCCCTAGTATCTTTTCTACAGTATCTACATCTTTTTTTCCCCAATATTGGGCAGTCAGTACTGACGCCCCAGAACTAATTCCAAAAAAAATAAGGTTCATAACCCACTGCACCTGTCCAGCTAAGGAAGAACCTGACAAAACTGTTTCACTTACTTTTCCAAGCATGATTACGTCCGCCGCTGTCACTCCTACATTTATTAAATTTTGAAGGGCCATAGGAAGCACGAGAAAAATTACTTTTTTATAAAACTCTTTTTTGTTTATTGTTATTTGATCCATTTTACACCTCCATATATGCTGCCTTTACGGCAAAATTCCCCTGCTTAATAACCTGCATAAAAAATAAAAATTCCTATTATGATAAGCATCATCCCAAACATTTTTTTCCTTCCCATCTTCTCTTTAAGGAAAATATACCCAAAGACGGAAACAAAAATATAGCCTGTTGACTCCAAAACAGGACCTATGGAAAGAGGAATCCATTGATAAGCTGCCAATGTTAAGAAAGATGAAACAAAAAAAATCCCATAGGCACTTATTACCAATGGATTGACATATTCCTCCATTTTCTTTTTGTATTGTTTATTTGCACTTTTCTTCAGCATGATTTGAGATAAAGCCCCAATCAAGACGGAAAAAAGAAATAAAAAAATTCCTTTCACTTTTCCTCCCCTGCCATCATAACAATTCCAATCATGATTACTATGGATCCAGCAATTTGAAATCCATGAATCTTCTCCTCAAAAAGAAGTCTTCCCCATATAAGCCCCCAAACGACTGTCACTGCCTTATTTCCATAGGCCATTGTTAAAGGCAGATTTTTCAGCACTTGCTGCCAGAGCAAAGCATAGATGCAAAGGGATCCTAAGACAAGTCCATAAAGGAAAAGAAAAGGAAGGGACATAAGAGGATAAGAAGAAGCCATCTTTGAGCCTACCATAGTAAAAGAATAAATGAGCAAAATTCCATGGAGCAATACATAGGTTTTTAATTTTTCCCACTGCTTTTCTTTACTTTTCATAATGAACCATTTCCCTCACAACATATTGGGGAGCCCTGTTTAAGCTTATATAAATCCGCCCAATATATTCCCCAATCATACCTAGTACGAACAAGATCATGCCTCCTAGCAGAAGAAGGAGAGCAACCATGGAGCTCCAACCTAAAGGAGCTTGGGGGTTGGTCATTTTATTGTATATGATCCATGCAATGACAAATACTCCAGCCACGGCGGCAAAACCTCCCAGAAGGGAGGCAAGTCTTAAAGGTTTTACAGAAAAAGCTGTAAAACCGTTTATCCACAGCCCTAAAAGTTTTCGAAATGTATAGCCAGAACTTCCTTCCTCCCGCTCTCTATGGCTCACTTCCACATTGGCAATATGTTTTGTCGTTCTCAATACTAAACCAATGACATAAGGATACGCATTTTCATACTTTAAAATCTCTTCCACAACAAATCTCTTCGCTGCAAAATAACTGGATAAATGTAGATTCTTTGGCTTATCCAACAAATACTCCGTCATCATGCTGTTTATTTTGCTACCCAAATTTCGAAATATGGAGTGGCGTTTTTTTGGATAAGATGCATAGACAACATCATATCCCTGCTCTATTTTCTCAATGAGCTTACTTGCCTCGTCTGCCGGGGTCTGCCCGTCATCGTCTAAGCATACAATGATTTCTCCTAAAGCCACTCCCATTCCCGCCATTAAAGCCCCATGCTGCCCAAAGTTTTTTGCCAGATTGATTCCTATTATTTTTTCGTCTTCTTTACACAATTGTCGAATAATCTCAAAGGTATGATCAGGGGAACTGTCATTTACTAGTATAATTTCGTAATCCAAAATGTTTTCTTTTTTCATGCTTTTTGTTAATTCCCCCACCACTGCCCCAATCGTTTTTGACGAGCAGTAACAAGGGATAACAAAGGATACCCTTTTCATATTGTAAGCTCCTTTTTATAGTGAGGGTTGATAACCTCCATGAAAATCACCTCATGGGGGCCATCTTTCAAAAAAACCTCCTCTTTTCGGTTTTCTATTTTCAGAAAGCCTGCCTTTTCATAAGAACGGATTGCCCTCTCATTTGTATCAATGACCCTTAAATAAACTCTACGGAGCCTCAACTGGTTAAAGGCGTATTCCACCATCTTTTCTGCTGTCTCTGTCCCATATCCTTTTCCTCCCCTGGCCCAGTCTTCTCCTATGAAAATTCCATACTCAGCCTCTCTCTTCTCCCAGTGAATATCCCGAAAGTAAGCGCTGCCAATTTCTCTTCCTTCTTCTTTCTCATATATAATAAACTGTATAACTTTACCTGTCTTAACTTTCTCTCTCATCCATTTCTCATGCCCCTCAACCGTAAGTTTTTCCTGATAAATAAAGTTTTTCACTACTTCTTTATTATTCCTCCAATGAACAATTTTATCTGTATGGGTGGAATCAATGGGCTTTAATTTTATTTTTTCCCCGTTCAATTCTATCATTTCTTAAAAAACTCCTTGATCTTTGTGGAAATATATTCCACCTGCTCTTCTTTCAATCCGTAATAGAGAGGCAGTCTAGTTAAGCGCTGGCTCTCTTTTGTCGTATACTTATCTTCTCCATGAAACCGCCCATACTTCCTCCCTGCTGGCGCACTGTGTAAAGGAATATAATGAAACACAGACAAAATTCCCTTTTCCTTTAAAAAGCGATTGAAGGAGTCCCTTTCTTCTATATTCTTAAGTTTCAAGTAAAACATATGTGCATTATGGGTGCATCCCTCTGGAATAACAGGCAGACTTACAAATCCCTCCTCTTCTAAGGGCTTCAAAAAGGCATAATAAGCTTCCCACATTTTCATCCTGCTATCTTGAATTTTCTCTGACTCTTGCATCTGTCCCCACAAATAGGCTGCATTTAAGTCACTTGGGAGATAAGAAGAACCATAATTTACCCATGTGTACTTATCTACCTCTCCCCGAAAAAATTTACTCCGGTTTGTTCCCTTCTCCCTGATAATTTCCGCTTCTTCTACTTTGGATTGGTCTTGAATAAATAAAGCTCCTCCCTCTCCCATGCTTAAGTTTTTCGTCTCATGAAAGCTGAAACACCCATAATCCCCAATAGTCCCCAATGCCTTACCTTTATAGGTAGAAAAAATTCCCTGAGCTCCATCTTCCACTACCTTCAGCCCATATTGTCCTGCTATCTCCAATATAACGTCCATTTCGCAAGCTATTCCTGCATAATGGACAGGAACAATAGCCTTTGTTTTCCTTGTAATAGCCTCCTCAATAAGCTCCTCATTCATATTCATTGTATCAGGTCGAATATCAATAAAAACAATGGTAGCTCCCCTTAATACAAAAGCATCTGCCGTGGAAGCAAAGGTATAAGAAGGCATGATTACCTCGTCCCCTTCTTTTATGCCAGACAGCAATGCCGCCATTTCTATAGCATGGGTGCAGGATGTGGTAAGCAATGCCTTTCTTGCCTTAAATCTCTCTTCCAGCCACTGACTGCATTTTTTTGTAAACTCTCCATCCCCGCATATTTTATGGTTTAATACTGCCTGCTCCACATAGGTTAGCTCCCTTCCCGTATAAGGGGGAACATTAAATAAAATCAATTTATTTTCCTCCCGCTCTGTTGTCCTTTAATGCCCAAAACTGAGTGTCATAGGCCATATTGCCTAAATAAAGGCTGATTGTGTCTATTTTCTCATATCTTTCTTCTAATAAGCTCTCGTCTAGCACAATGTCCAGTCCTTGTACAAAGGTAATAAGGCCATATTCTCCCTCTTGAACCTTTTTTCTCATTCTTTCATGGTGTTTATGATGCTGCTCATAAATTTTCCCTGCATAAGGAAATAAAAATCTATCCGTCTTGCTATCCTTCCATATTTCATAATTGGACTCCCTTGTAATGTTTACATGACCTGTATCATATACATATTGGTGATTCTTGAAAGCAAAAAAAGCCGTTGTTGGAGAATGGTAAATTTCTTCGTTGGAATAACTGTCTAAATATCTATAGGCCTGTGTCCATGCCTCTATATCCTCTTTGTTTAATTTGTGAAAAGGCAGCCTCCTATGGGAAAGAAACAAGGAAAGCATGGCTATCATCCCATAAACTCCTAAAAAAACAATCTTTTTTCTTTCTGCCTTGACTAAAAAAATTTCTTCCCAAGCTATAAGGCCTAATATAACAAGGCACGGAGCAAAAAGCTGTAAATAATACGTAAGATAGGCTCCATCATTTAAGCCAAAATAAAACAACCCAAATCCAGACACAAAGAAATGGCACCATTGTATCCATTCTTTATTTTCTATTCCTAAAGATAATAAAGGCTCTTCTAAGTTTTTTATTTTCCATTGGCATGATAATTTTCCTTCTCTTCCCAATTTGTATATTCTATAAAGGATAAGTATAAAAAAGATTCCGTATATAGTCATTATATAAGCAAACTGTTCCAGTACATAGAGAAACTGTTTTTTGCTAAAATACACTTCTGTTCCTTTTAACAAATAAAAAGCGTACGTCCAGTAAGTAGGAAAGCAGAGGGTAACCACGAAAGCTGACAGAAGGGTGCAAAGGGCGCAAAAGAAAATATATTGAACAGCCTTTCTCTTTGACTCCTTTAAATAATACAATATTAATATGCCAGCAATGAGAATATAGTACTGCTTTACATAAAACAAAAGAACTGTAATCACTCCATTGACAGGCACACGATTTCTTCTTCCTTCCCTTGTAGCAAAAAAAATAGCAAGGGTAAACAGCAAAAAGCCAAAGCTGTCTGGCACTGCTCCCACATATCCATAGCGCCAATGAAACATAAGAGCAAGAGGAAATGCTAAAACTGGCGCTATTTTCGTTTTTGTCTGTTCTTTGACTAAAAAGCTGATAATTCCCCCTGAGACAATCATAGAGAGGAAGGTAAGGCTATAATGGAGAAAAATTATATCAAAAGGAAATACTTTGGCCATAGCAGCCACTACGCTGCAATATAAAAAAGGGTATAAATAACAGGGCCCTGGAATTTGCTCATGAATCCATTGCTTCCCATAAGGATTTTTCCCTTCCAGTAAGGCCAATGTAAATTCAATATTGACTCCCTCTCTCAATTCGTTTGGATAGTCCAGGCCAATTATCATGTTAGAAATCATTTGGTATAATAATATTCCTGTGTACAAAATAATAGGGATAATCACAATCCATTGCCAATATTTTATATTTTTGCCAAAGAGCATTTTTCTTCCCATACCTTTCTCTGCCATCAGCCTTCTTCCTGTTCCAAAAAGCATTCTTGAAAAAGCTCCATATACCCTTCCAGCTCCTCTTCCATTTTCTTAAAGTTTACCTCCTCTTCTTTCAAAGAATCCTGAAGCACTCCTTCGGAAACCCACTCTAAGAGCTTGCGAATCCTTTCCATATCAGCTGGCGCCTTTAAAAAATTGGCTGTTATTTTCCCATAGAGACTTTCATAAACTTCTCTTAAATTTCTGCGGTTATGTTCAATAGCTTGTGCAGCCTCTGTATGGGCCTCTTTCTCAGCCCCATTTAAAAACTTCTGCATATATGGATATTTTTTCATTACCTGTATTCTAGCCCTCTCCACTTCCTTCTGAAGAAGGAAAATATTCCCTGGCTCTCCTTTTACATCTCGTAAAAGCTCCATGGACATATATTTCACGCTATAGTCGTGGAGAAACTCATAAAGCCCCTTTTTACTTTCAAAATAGTGGAATAACAGCCCTTTTGAGATCCCTGCGCTTTTTACAATTTCATCTGTACTGGCCCTCTTATACCCATTTATGGCAAAGGCTTTTAAGGATGCGTTAATGACTGCATCCTGCCTGCCTTTATCCAAATCCAAAAATTTGCTGTTCATAAAGTTTTATCCTTTTTCCTCTTAGGTACTTTTCCCTCTTTTCATCAATGTCTAAAATGTCTCATACCTGTAAAAGCCATGGCGATTCCATATTCATCACACCGATCAATAGAAAGCTGATCCCGCATAGCTCCTCCTGGCTGAATAATTGCCTTAATTCCCGCCAAGTGGGCTGCCTTTACTACATCGTCAAAGGGGAAAAAAGCATCAGAAGCTAAGACAGAGCCTTTTAGGGCCTCTTCCCCTAAAAGTTCCCTTGCATGTTCAAAACACTGGAGCGTAGGCCATATACGATTTACCTGACCAGGTCCAATGCCAATGGTCTGTTTGTTTTTAACACAGGCAATGCCATTAGACTTTACAAATTTTACAACTTTCATTCCAAAAATCATGTCCTCCAGCTGTTCTTTTGTAGGAAGGGTCTTTGTCACAATACGCCAATCTTTCTCCTCATAGAGCTGATTGTCCAAAGTTTGTATAATTAATCCTCCATTTACCTTTTTCATATCATAATTTTCTGATGACAGAGGGACTTCTATATCTTTTAATTCCAACACCCGAATATTCTTCTTAGAACAGAGAATCTCTAAAGCTTCCTTCTCATAGCCAGGAGCAAGAATCACCTCCAGGAAAATTTCATGCATTTCCTCTGCCATTTCCTTTGTCACTTCCCTGTTGGCCAGGACAATTCCTCCAAAAATAGATGTCTTATCTGCCTCATAAGCCTTTCTCCAAGCTTCGTATATGTTTTCTCCACTTCCAACACCACAAGGATTCCCATGCTTGCATCCTACTACTGTTGGCTCTGTAAATTCCTTTAAAAGTTCTAAAGCGCCATTGGTGTCATTAATGTTGTTAAAGGATAACTCCTTTCCGTTATGCTGTTTTGCATCTACTAAGGAGCCTCTCTGTCTTGTGATTTGCCGATAAAAGGCTGCCCTCTGATGGGGATTTTCCCCATAGCGCATATCTTGCACCTTTTCAAAGGTCATTGTCAATGTTTGATGAAATTCTTGATCCCCTCGTTCCTTCCTTATATAGTCTGCAATCATTGTATCATAACTCGATGTGTGCATGAACACTTTCTCCATGAGATAAAATTTTGTGTCTAAGTTCACCTCTCCCTTTTCCTCAAGTTCCTCCCACACTCTGTCATAATCTTTCGGATCTACCACCACTGCCACATCCTGATAATTTTTAGCTGCTGCCCGAAGCATGGTAGGCCCTCCAATGTCAATGTTTTCCACTGCTTCCTGCCTTGTAACTCCTTCTCTTAAAATTGTCTCTTTAAAAGGATACAAGTTTACGATGACCAAATCAATAGGTTCCACCTTTAATTCTTGCAGCTGTTTCATGTGCTCTTCGTTGGCCCTCATGGCCAAAATGCCTCCATGAATTTTGGGATGTAAGGTTTTCACTCTCCCGTCCAGACACTCGGGAAATCCTGTTATCTCAGAGACCTCCACTGCTTCTATTCCCTCTTCTTTTAATTTTTTATATGTGCCTCCTGTGGAAACAATCTCCACTCCTATACTGGAAAGCTTTTTTGCAAATTCTCCTATTCCTGTCTTATCTGATACGCTTATTAATGCCCTCATCCTCTTTCTTCCCTTTCTT
>CANOLZ010000025.1 GCA_947567075.1 uncultured bacterium | reverse complement strand
AACCAGAAAGTATCAAATATTGATAGGAGAGAAATTCTATCTAGCATTGGCAGAGGATTCTTTGTACAAAAAATCATCCCATCCATGATTTCTGGATCGAATATATATTTTGTTATTTTTAATGGATTATATGGATTACGTACCAATACATACCCTTCTTTTATTCGGTTATAAAACCAATCACTATAAAATCCAGGTATATCTGTCCGGTTGCCTATATTTAATATCATAGCATTTCCTTCCTTTTTATAAATTCTATCATAATTCCTATAATTATCAATAGGCAACTGTCCTCCTGCTTTTTTCTAACAGTCAAAGGGAATACTTACCCACTTTATTTTTTTTGCAAATTCTTCCCTGTTTCCACATACAGTTAAGGAATATCCAACTATCTCATCATATTCCTTTGTATAAAAAGATTCTTCCATTCGTTTATCAACAATCTTCCTCCTTGCCACTTTTGGACAAGGTTGTGACACAAAAGAATGGAAACCATAGATTATCCCTATTCCTATTGCTTTTACATAACTTTCCTTTTCAGTCCACAAAGAATAGAAAAGCTCCAGCCCTTCTTCCTCCTTTAACCTTTTTATCTTTTCATATTCCTCCAAAGAAAAAAATCGTTCTGCCATAGATAAGTGCTTTCTTTTCTTCTTTTTCTCCAAGTCTACTCCTACTTTTATTCCCCTCCCCTCTCCATATCCTATGGCACAAGCAGCATAATCTCCTGAATGGGAAATGTTAAAATCTACATCCTCTCTCTCCTTTAAATATAATTTCCCATTGCTGTTGCTCCTCATTTTTCCCATGGATATTCCCAGTTCCTTCAATCCGTACTCCAATAAAAGCCATGCGCCTAAAGATTGGCGCTGGCTTTTTTTATTTTTTAATTTTTCTATTTTCTTTCTTCTTTCTTCTGAAATCTTTCTAAGATTTTCCTGAAAGGTCTTCTCCTCCTCCAAAGGAAAAAGGGACATTGCATATATTTTCAACATGAAAACAACTATTCCTTTCTATACTTTTGATTTATGAATGTTTCACAATTTTATAATATACTTTTGCCGTCTTATGGTAAGCTGCTACATATAGTATGAAAAAAAATCCCATACTTCCTAGTCCGCAAAGAAACACCAATTTTTCCTGAAATAAGGAAATAGCCCCAAATAAAGCAAGGATCATAGGAAGGGCAATGGCTGTGTGACAAAAAGCTAAGAAAAGGGGAAGGTAAAATACAAGCTGTACCTGTCTTTTTATTGTTCCTCTCACATCTTCATCTGTCATTCCAACTTTCTCCATAATCATAAAATTCTCCCTATCGTCATATCCTTCTGTAATTTGTTTATAATACATGATAATCAGTAAAAATATGAGAAAGGCAATGCCTAAAAAAATACCAAGAAAAATAAGACCTCCGTTCATGGACAGAATTTCTAGCCTTTGCTCTGCTCCATTCGCCCTATTTATTACCCCTTCATTCTTTGCAATATAGCCTTCCATTTGTTCTGCAAACCTTTGTTTCTCCTCTTCTCCTCCTGTGACACACATTCGCACATGTAAGATTTCTTCCCCTTGTCCATAATATTGGAGAAGCCTTTCTATTTCTTCTCTGTCTTTTACAACAAGAAAATACTGTTGTGAAAAAACAGCTTTCTCTCTTTTTTCTATAAGGGGAAATGTTTCATATTCTTTTTTTACTACATAATTTTTGTCTGCCAATATGAGAGAAGACTCTTTGATACTTTTTCCATCGCTGAAGGTAAAAATCTCCCCTTTTTCCAATACAGCCCCCTTTCCTGCTCCTCTTTGAAATTCTTCCTCGGTTAAAAGCTGTATCTCATACACCCCTTCCTTCTCCCAGACGTTTATATCCTCTCCCAAATTTAAAAAGACATTCCCTTTTCTTTCTGCTTTTATTTTGTAATATACGTAATCTATCTCCTTCGTCACGGATATTTTGTTTTGTTCTGCGATTCTTTCTCCCTCTTTGATTATACCTTCCCTATCTTCTATTTTCTCAGCTAAAAAACTCATTTCCACATCATAAGGAAAGCGATAGAGTAAAATATCCTTCATCCCAAAAGCCAGGGAGATAGTACAGAGCAAGGTGATCATAACCATTGTACTGAAAATACATAAATTAGACAAGCTGGAAGCGCTTTTTTTTGTCCTATAAGACATTCCTGCTAAAGTAACATAATTCTTTTTCTTATAGTAAAAGGTCTCCCTTTTTTTCAGTGCTTTTAGTAAATATCCAAGACCTGCCCTAAAAAAGAAATGGGTTCCTAAAATAACAAAGAAAATGGCAAGAAAAAAATCAGAAAAAATGGTCCCGTCTAATTGGGAAGTGAGAGATAGAAAATATCCTCCTCCTAATAATAGGATTCCTCCTATTGTTGTCAAAATAGGGTGCTTTGTCTCCTTTTCTCCCTTTTTTCCCTCCTGAAATAAACTTCCAGGTCTGGATCTCATTACCCGAAAAAGATTGACTATCAAGTTCAACCCATAGGCTACTGCAAAAAATAATAAGGTAGAACCTAATGCTTTTATACTAAAGGAAAAACTTACATCCAAAGGAATTCTTGTCATATTCAGTAAAAAAAGAAAAATAAGTTTTGAAAAGACGACGCCCCATAAGACGCCACCTAATAGAACTATGATATAGATTATCCCTGTTTCTATGAAAAGAAGGATGGCAATATGTTTCTTTTCCAGTCCAAGAATACTGTATAAGCCTAACTCCTTTGCTCTCCTTTTCATGAGGAAACGGTTCGTATACAGTAAAAACAAAACTAAAATAAGGGCTAGCAACCAGCTTCCAAGAAGCATTAAAACCATTACATAACTTGCTCTTGGCAAGGTATACATAATATCATTATGGCTAATTAAAAGAAAAACAAAATATAAAAAAACGGAAAAAATTCCAGCCCCTATGTAGGGAATATAAGTCTCTTTGTTCTTCCATATACCAATCCATGCAAGCTTGGGCAAAAGCCATTTTTCTGAAAAGCTCATTGTTCCTCCTCCCCTCCTGTCTGAAGTAATGTCATTGTATCAAAAACCATACGGTACATATGGTCAAAATCTCCATCTCCTTTATATATCTGGTGAAAAACGGATCCATCTTTTATAAATAAAACTCTCTTCGCATGGCTTGCTGTCTGAACGCTGTGGGTTACCATAAGAATCGTCTGTCCCTCTTCATGAATTTTTTTAAATAATTGTAATAGCTTAGCTGCTGCCTTGGAATCTAAAGCTCCTGTTGGTTCATCCGCTAATATAATTTTTGGATTTGTAATAAGAGCCCTGGCAGCAGATGCTCTTTGTTTTTGTCCTCCTGACACCTCATATGGATATTTTTTTAAGATATCCTCAATTCCCAGTCTATAGGATAAACTTCTTACTTGCTCTTTCATTTCTCCTAGTTTTTTTCCTTGGAGGACTAAAGGAAGGCATATGTTTTCCTCTAACGTAAAAATATCCAAAAGATTAAAGTCTTGAAATACAAATCCTAAATTATCCCTTCGAAAAGCTGCTAAACGCTTTTGTTTCATGTTTTTTAAGCTTTCCCCATCCAACAGGACTTCTCCACATGTGGCCTGATCCAAAGTCGCTAAAATGTTTAAAAGGGTTGTCTTTCCAGAACCTGATTCCCCCATAATGGCCACATATTCTCCCTTTTCCACACAAAAGGTTACATCTTTCAACGCTTGAACTTTATCTCCTCCTAATTTTGTAATATATGTTTTCTTTACATTTTTCACTTCCAATAATGCCATAATTAAAACCTCTCTTCTTTTCCTTTTCTATTCTTTCTTATATATTAATAGAAAAGGAAATGTACTGCCATGGATATGGCTTACATTTCCCAACTTATTTCTTACATTTTTGTAAGTTTTCTTCTTTTTTCTCCTTGGAGCAGTCCATAAAAAAGGTAGTGCCCTTACATAAAGTTGATTCAACTTTATAAGGAATCATAAGCCTGTCCAATATTTTTCCACAAAGATATAATCCAATCCCTGTTGATTTCTTATGTTCCCTTCCATTATATCCTGTAAATCCCCTTTCAAAAATTCTAGGTAAATCTTCTGGACGAATACCTATTCCTGTATCGGAAATTTTTAAGATCCCCTCTTCCATTTGAATTTCTATCCTTCCCCTCTCTGTATATTTTACTGCATTTAGGATCACCTGTTCCAACACCCATAATAGCCATTTCTCATCTGTAACTATAGAATAAGAAAATTCCTCCAGTCTTAACATAAGTTTTTTCTGAATAAAAAACACCTTTAATTTTTTTACTGCCTTTTTTACAATTTCATAAATATTGTATTTTTTAAAGAGAAGATCGGCAGACATACTATTCAGACGCAAATATTGAAGAACCATATCCACATATTGCTCTATAAAAAAAACCTGTTCTCTTAGTTCTATTGGATTCTTTATCTCCTCTCTTTGTAGAAGAAGATGAATTGCTGCAATGGGTGTTTTTATTTGGTGTCCCCAAAGTGTATAGTAATCTTCTCTTTCCTTTTCTTCCCATCTCTTTTGAAAAAGAAGCTCTTTTTGTCTCTCCCACATTGTTTCTAACATTTCCCTGTACATCTTATCCTTTAATCCTTGAACCAAAGGTTTTTTTAATGTTTCTCCAATCCAAAGACTACACTCATATAAATCTTTATATTCCCTTACATATTGGTAAAAATCGATACATCCCCATATAAAACAATAAAAAGCAGAAAGAACCATCCCATAGGAAAGCTGCTTTATTTCTTTTATTTGATAAAGTATTCCCAGGCCATAGATCGTTCCTATAACAAGAATAAGAAGGTAGAAAAACATCCTCCTTTCCTTACAATACAAGAGAAATAGTTCTACGAGGGAAAGGGGACTATCCTCTTTTCTTTCTGTAGGGTTTCTATCTTTTTTCAATGTTCCTCTCCTATCCTATATCCTAGTCCTTTTTTTGTCTGTATGAAATTTTCTAAGGATATTTCTTCTAATTTTTTTCGAAGCCTTGTTATATTCACTGTTAATGTATTATCATCCACAAAGGAGTCATCGTCCCAAAGACGCATCATAATTTCCTCCCTTTTGACTATCCTTCCTTTATTTTCAAATAAAATCTGCATAATTTTAAACTCATTTTTTGTTAATTCTATTTTTTTGTCTTGATAATGAAGTGTTCCATCCGAAGTATAAAAAAGGGCTCCCTTATGCTCCATATACGTAATCTGTTCCTGATAAGAATAAGTTCTTCTTAAGAGCGCTTGGATTTTTGCCGCCAGTACATGAAGATCAAAAGGCTTTGTAATAAAGTCATCTCCACCCATGTTGACTGCCATAATAATACTCATATTATCCTTGAAAGAAGAGAGAAATAAAATAGGCACACTGGACTTTTTTCTAATCTCCTTGCACCAATAAAAACCATCATAAAAAGGGAGGGAGATGTCCATAAGAACTAAGTGGGGAGAAAACTCTAAGCATTCCTTTTCTACCTGTCTAAAATCCCCTACACAGCCTGTCTCATATCCCCACTTTTTCAAAAAACTGGATGTTTCTTTTGCAATTGTTTTGTCATCTTCCACAATCCATATTTTATACATATTGTGTTCTTATTCTCCGTATTTTTTTCTGTTTTATATTATCATAAGAAAACAGGGATGGCAATGCTGCCCTATGGATGGGCAGCATTTAAATCTTTCATTTCGAAGGTTCTTTTCCATTCCTTTGTACCTTCTACCTTTTTTGCTTCCACTTGGTTTTGTCGTAAAAATTTCATGAGTTCGTAGCAACTAATCCATATTTCATTGTTTCCTTCTTTTTGGGACTCATGGAAAATTAACTGTAATCCCCAATGAAGATGGACTTGATCAATATTATTGACGTTTTCTTTCTTGCTATAGCCTGTATGTCCCATATAGCCAATAATGTCTCCCCCAGTCACAATGCTCCCTTCTTTTAAATGTTCTGCATAAGGATAATTTTGTCTTAAGTGAGCGTAGTAATAATATCTTTTTTTGTCAAAGCTTCGAATGCCAATTCTCCATCCCCCATACTGATTCCATCCAAGAGCCTCCACATAGCCAGATTCTACAGCTACAATGGGAGTTCCAATCTGCCCCATTACATCATGACCAAGATGAGTCCTTTTATATCCATAGCTTCTTGAAACTCCAAAATCGTCATAATCGCTATAGGGAAAACCTTTTGGAATAGGTGAAAATGCCTTAAGTCCATAGTTTTTTTCCCTCTTCCTTTCCCCCTCTTCCTCTATTTCTATTTCATACTCTCCTACCATCTCTCCCAGCACTGCCCCATAAGCCTCTAAATAATAGGAAAAATATTTCATTTCATTCTTTAATTTCTCTATGGTTTCTTCCCCATCCCTTAACTTTTTAGCAATTTCTTCCATATCTTTTTGTCTATAATGGGAAAAGTCTCCCCCATACTTTGCTCCTAAATAAGCTAAAAGCTCTATCCATGGAAGATGAACTTCTTCATTCCAACTATGGACGTCATATTCATAGGCCTGCTTCATTGCCTCACAAGTCACTTTAAAATCCACCCATTTTATGTAATCCTGCTCCATTGCCCTGTCTACGGTTATTACTCTTTCCTTTTTTCCCATTTCAAAAAGAAAGAACAATAAAAAGAGCAATAAATAGCTTCCCAACACCCACCATTTTTTTTGCATCTTTTTTTCACGCCTTTCCCGTTAGAAATTTTTTTATTTCCATTGGCCAACAAGAAATTCACGGAAAATCCATTGCACACACCATTTCATTGTAATTCTCTCTACGTCTTTTTTTACAACAATCGGATAGCCCTTCACAACTTCCTCTCCCAAATAATATTTCACGCTTCCCACAGACATTCCTTCTTTTACAGGAGCTTCTAGCTCCTTTCTCACTTCGCATACGATTCTTACCTTTTCTTCCTCTTTTAATAAAAGCCTTATATGTTTTTCCTCCTCTGGAATTCCTAAACCAATGTCTACATAGGTCACTTCCTCTAAATTTCCACTCTCCGGAACACCATGATTTACAATGAGAGGCTGAAATTCTCTTTCTTCGTAGACATCTCTATATTCATAATTGTCAAAGGCATATTCCATAAGTTTTCTCATATCTTTCCACTTATAAGTTTTGTTATTGGGCCATCCACAAGCCAGTAAGGAAGCTATGAAGGTTTTTCCATCCTTTTGCACTGCCCCCACATAGCAATAACCCGCCTTTCCTGTAAAACCTGTTTTTCCTGATAAAGCCCCATCCATCATATGTAAAAATGCATTATGGTTATGGCAAGTAAACCTCCTATTTCCCGAAATATCTGTAAAAGAATGAGAAGAGGCCCTTGTTATTTCTAAAAACTCTTCCTTTTTTGGAGATTCCTTTATACAATACCGCATTATTCTTGCTAAATCTTTGGCTGTTGTAGAATGTATTTTTTGTACTTCCCCTGTTTTTCCAGTAACTACGGCGTCCAATCCATTTGGCGTTATAAAATAGGTGTCATAGCATTCTAAGTCTCTTGCCTTCTGATTCATCATGGCTGCAAATCCTTCCACACTGCCTCCTACTTTTTCTGCAATGGCTACTGCAGAGTCATTATGGCTTTCCAGCATGAGAGAATAGAGAAGATCTTTTAAATAATAAGCTTCCCCCTCCCTTACACCTAAATGGACTTTTGGCATTTTTGCCGCATAGTTGGATATGATTGTCTCCTCTTCTACATTGCCATTTTCCAATGCAATAATCAGGGTCATAATTTTTGTTGTACTGGCCATTGGCATTGGCTCATATCCATTTTTTTCATACAAAACACGCCCAGAATCAGCATCCATAAGCACTGCTGAAAGGGCGTACAAATCGGCAGGTTCTCTCGAATCTGCATAAATATAAGTATGGGGAATGATGAGGGCTATCCATAAAATAATACTAATCAATACTTTTTTCATAAGGCTCCGCCGTTTCCATCCTTATGTAATTCTTATGAAAAAAGAAGAATCTTTATTCCTATCCTTTATCCTTTTAAGTTCCTTGTCACTTCTTCCTCGGCCTGTAATTTCAATTCCTGGATCCGATCATTGGTTAAAACAGGCAGCTGTTCTATGGATTTTACGCCAAAACATCTTAAAAAGTCTTCAGTCGTTCCAAACAAAAGGGGACGTCCTGGGGCATCCAGCCTTCCTACTTCACAAATTAAGTTAAATTCCACTAATTTGTTAACTGCATGATCGCTGCTTACTCCCCTGATTTTCTCAATCTCTAAACGAGTCACTGGCTGTTTATAGGCAACAATGGACAATGTTTCTAACATAGTATCTGTCAATGTGTAGTCTTTTGGAGTTTTCCTTATCTTCATTAAATAGTCATACATTTCTGTCTTTGTACACAATTGAAACGCATCTTCAAGCTCTACAAGGATAATTCCTCTATCTTCTCTCTTATAACGCTTCATCATCTTATAGAGAACTTCCCGAATCTCCCCCTTTTCCATTTCTAAAACAAAGGATAGCTTATCTAATTTTACAGAATCTCCCATAGCAAAAAGAATAGCTTCCAAGATTGCTTCTATTTTTGGTTCCTTCCTATTAGCTCTCATTTTCTTTCCCCTTTTTCGTATTGTTCAGGCAATATAGGAGATAAGTATATCATCAAATAATTGCTTTTGCTCAATTCGTATGACACCTGTTTTCATAAGCTCCAAAAGGGCTAAAAAGGTGACAACAATTTCTATTTTTCTCTCCTGTTCCTTAAACAAAGTGCGAAAGAAAAAAGTGCCGTGGGTTTTTCCATAGTTTTCTACAAAACGTATTTTTTCTTCCATATTCACTTCATCTCTCTCCACTTTACCAAACTGACTTCGTATGGGATCTATTTTCTCTTTTTGCCTGCGTATTAATGATTGAAATATCGTATTTAACTTTGCCAAATTTATATTTCCAATGAGTTTCTTATAGTCGATTGGCTCTTTGTATTCTTCCTCTTCTGGAATGGAGGGTAGTTTAAAAAGAGATTTCTCTGCATCCACTTGCCTGTCCTTTAATTCTAAAGAAATATATTTAAACATTTTATATTCTAACAGCCTTGCTACCAATTCTTCCCTTGGATCTTCTTCTTCCTCTTCCTTCTCTTCTTTTGGAAGGAGCATCCTGCATTTAATATCTAATAAGGTTGCCGCCATAACTAAAAATTCGCTCATTATATTTAAGTCGTTCTTTTCCATCTCTTCAATATATTTCATATATTGTTCTGTAATCATGGAAATGGGAATATCATAAATATCCACTTTATTTTTATCAATTAAGTGAAGAAGTAAGTCTAAAGGTCCTTCAAAAGATTGAAGCTTCACTTGTATGGCCATAGGTGTCAACCTCTTTTTTTCTTTAATGTTATAACTATGATCTCTGCTCTGTTAAAAATCCGTATAGGAAGCGTATGGGTTCCAATTCCCTTACTTAATATCATTGTAGAATTCCCCTCCTTGAATAATCCCCTATCATACTTTGGAAAAAGTTTCAGTTGAGGGGAAAGAACTCCTCGAAATCCTGGAATACGTACAATGCCTCCGTGTATATGCCCAGAAAGCACAAGATCAGGCCCCCATTTTGCATAGATGGGAAAGGGATCTGGATGATGAGCCAATAAAATATTGTAATACTTTCTATCAGCTTTTCCCAATTTTTTCTCTAAATATCCTTCTGGCACTTTCTTTTCAATAAGCCTTCGATAATACTTGTGCTCCAAGTCTAAGCCATACACTTTCACACCTGTATTGCCAATCCTTACTTCCTCATTTTCCATAATATGGACTCCAAACTTCCCAATAGACTTTGTAAACGCTGAATACATTGTCCCATATTTTTGCGGACAATCTCTCAGCTTATGCTCATGATTGCCCATACCATAATAAATAGGATATTTTTTTGCCAGCTCTCCCACAAAATGGACGGTTGACCAGAACGAAGCTCCTTTTTTCGCTTCTATCATATCTCCTGCAAATAAAATAGCATCCGGCCGGGCCTTATGGATTGCTTTTAAAAGCCGTTCATTCCCTTTACCAAATTCTACATTATGAAGATCCGACATGACAACAAATCTATATTCCTTTGTTAAAAGTTTATGTGTCTCAAAAACATACTCGTTTACTTCAAATTTTTTGCTTTCCAAGTAAATGGAAAAAAATCCCATTATCCCTAAAGCAAATAGGATTCCTACTCCATGATAAACTGTCACTTTTTTTCTCCTTTTTATGTTCAATTATTATACCATATACATTTTCAGGCTGGCAAGAAAGAGTTATACCTCTTCCTTGCCCTGACTTTACATAATCCATGCTTTCAATATTGTTTTTAAGTAATCTTTATACTTTGCCGCCTCCACTTCTTTTGCCGCCACAATATCAATACTTCCTAGATTTTTTCCTCCTAGATGGTAATTTAATGTTCCTAATTTCTGTCCTTCCTCTATAGGAGCTAAGATAGGCTCCTGAATGCTCATTGTCTTTTCCACCTTTGAAAAATCTTCTCCCTGGGTTCCCACATAAGTAAATATATCCTTATATCTTGCTTCCACTTCTGGCACAACTCCATTTTGAACCTTTATCATAGGAAGCTTTACTGGTTGGCTATCCTTATAAATAGTACAATTGGCAAATCCATAATTTAACAAGTTCGTGGCATCTGCCACTCTGGAATTTCCATCTGGAGAAGCCATAATGACTGCAATTAACTCTAAATCATCTTTTTTCGCTGTAGCAGAAACACAAAACTTAGCAAGACTTGTGGAACCAGTCTTTAATCCTGTTGCATAAGGGTATTGTTTAATTAATTTATTCGTATTGGTAAGTCCAAACTCTGAACTTCCCTTTGCTGTTGTATGGGTAATGGTGTCCATCCATATTTGGGAGTATTCATGGATTTTCGGGTACTTGTTTATTAATTCTCTGGACATAATAGCTACATCCCTTGCTGTTGTCACATGTCCCTCAGCATCTAACCCATTACAGTTTACAAAAGTTGTATTATTCATTCCCAGGCCTTTTGCCCGTTTATTCATTTGCCTTACGAATTCCTCCTCACTTCCATAAATATGTTCTGCCATAGCTACACAAGCATCATTTGCGCTAGAAACAGCAATACATTTGATCATAGTATCCACACTCTGTACTTCTCCTGGCTCTAAAAATACTTGGGATCCTCCCATAGAAGCCGCAAATTCGGAAACCGTTACTGCATCTCCATACTGTATTTTTCCTCCCTCCAACACATCAAAAATAAGTAATAAGGTCATAATTTTCGTTATGCTGGCAGGCCTTAATATCTCATCTGGCTTTTTCTCATAGATGATTGTTCCTGTAGATGCCTCCATTAAAATTGCTGAAGGTGCAGACAATGTCAGCCCATAGGCATCCGGCTGGGCTTTTACTACAATCTGCTCTGAAACAGGATCAGAAGGCACCCCTTCCTCCTCTATGTCCATTATAGAAACCTGTTCTTCAATAGGCGAACTTGTTTGATCCGTCACAGGAACCATTTCCTCGGATCCTTCATCTTCTGTCTCAGCAAACATGGAAGGATCCTCACCTTCTGAGGCAAATACACTCCTTTTCATAAACATGAAGCTGTTTAAACAAAACATAACAGCAAAAAAGGCCGCCGCCCATATGTATTTTTTTCTTTTTCCATGTAATCTGTTCATTGCATTCCTCCCTATGGCTCTGTTACTACCTATTATATAAAGATTCTATGGAAAAAATGCTATTTCTATCCCTTTGATTATTACCTACCTTATAAAGAATAAAAAGACAGAACCAATTTTTCTTGATTCTGCCTCTTTGTTAAAATCTTGCCCGAAATTCTCGATAATTTGTAATCACTTTCTCCCTGCATTCACTAAAATTAAAATGGAGGGCCTTAAAGAAGTGATAAAAAAAGTCAAAGGAAAATATGGTGAGTATAATTTTACAAAATAATATACCTTGATAATAGGAATAACTCTCCACCCAGGCCATGACAAACTTATGTAAAAATAAAAACAAAAAAACCGTATAAAATCCCCAGGCCACTGTACTTTCTAAGCAAATAATCCCTTTATAATTGTAAGGCTTCTCATTATAATCCCACCATACTTCTCCAAAAAGGCGAAGCATCAGCTTCGCAACAAAAAATTCAAATAAGGTTGCCAGCATGCTTCCACAAAGGTATAATTTAATATAATCCCCTTCCAAAGGGCGAAGCATCAGATAAGCTCCTACTGCTCCAAACCCATAAATAGGGCAAAAAGGACTTTTAGCAAAACCCCTGTTTGTAAGCTTTCTATTGCAAAAAGACATATAAATAGATTCAATCAGCCATCCTAGCATACTGTACATAATAAACCAGGAAACTAAATGATATACATCTGTACCGAACATCTCTTTTGTCCACATACCATACACCCCTTTCAGGATTTACATGAAGCCTGAAAATCTTCGAAAAGAAAATCCCTGGTCCATTTGGCCAAGGATGCTCTCTTTAGTTATATTTACGTTTTCTTGCTGCTTCAGATTTTTTCTTACGTTTTACGCTTGGCTTTTCATAATGCTCTCTTTTACGAATCTCTTGCTGGATACCCGCTTTTGCGCAATTTCGTTTAAAGCGACGTAAAGCGCTATCTAAAGTCTCGTTTTCTTTTACGATTACATTCGACATAGTCTCACACCTAACCTCCCTTCAGTCCCTTCCTAGTAACAAACGACTGATTGGGCATATTTTATGCATGTTTGCACTGAAATTATTATAGCATATTTTTCTTATTCGTCAACTATTTTTTCAATAATTGACATAATTTTTCTACTTCTTTTCTTTAGCACCATCTATTAAAAGCTTCATACTATATAGTAAATCATTTCCAGAGAAAGAAAGGGAGGTTGCTTTCATGCAAAATTGTAACCAAGATTTTTATCCTGACAATTACCCTATTGCCATGGCTTATGTTCCATGGCAGGAATGGAAACCTATATATGAATTGGATAAAGCATTTGAAATTGGAACTATTTTTCCTGCGTTAAATAAACCATTCGAAGGAAGGAGATGCCAGAAATGAAAAATTCAGATAATGTAGAAAAAAACAGGCTTCTTCTCTATATTGGTATGGTTGATTTTGCTGTTGTGGAATTGAACGAGTTTTTAGATACCCATCCACAATGCCAGGAAGCATTGGAATATTTTAATTATTATAACCAGTTAAAAAATAATGCACTAGAAGAATATGCAAAACTATATGGACCATTAACCATTCGAGATGCATGCAACTGTGGAAATGAATGGAAATGGGTTACCCAGCCATGGCCATGGGAAGGAGTGTGCTAATTCATGTGGAGTTATGATAAACGATTACAATATCCAGTAAAAATTACCCATACAAATCCAAAGATAGCCCAAATTATTATCACCCAGTTTGGAGGACCTGATGGAGAATTAGCTGCCTCCATGCGCTATCTTTCCCAGCGTTATTCCATGTGTGATCGACGTGTAGCTGGATTACTTACAGATATAGGTACAGAAGAACTGGCACACATGGAAATGATTTGTGCCATTGTTTACCAGCTGACCAAAAATCTGTGTATGGAAGAACTGGTTGCTTCTGGCTTTGACAAATATTATGTAGATCACACACTGGCTCTTTGGCCATTAGCAGCCAGTGGTTCTCCCTGGACTGCAACCTATTTTCAGTCAAAAGGCGATCCCATTACAGACTTACACGAAGATATGGCGGCAGAGCAAAAAGCCCGTACCACATACGATAATATTCTTCGTCTTGTGAAAGATCCAGAAGTCTGTGACCCTATCCGCTTTTTAAGACAGCGTGAAATCGTTCACTATCAACGTTTTGGTGAAGGCTTAAGACTTATCCAGGATGACTTAAATAGTAAAAATTTCTATGCTATCAATCCAGAGTTTGATCAGAACAAATCTGATTGTGAATGTAAAGAATAAAGATCTTTTAAACCGTTCTTTATCAAATAGGCAAGGGAAAGAGACTGTCAAGAAATAGACAGCCCAAAATTTAGGAGGATATGGCTGACAACAGTCACATCCTCCTATTCCCATTACCCTAAAAATGCGATGGAGGAATTGGATTTTCACGCCTGCTCGCCTGTTATTCAGGACAGCCCCCTCTTATGCAACACTTTTGAATCATTTTAGTAATCTATATGAATCATTTTTCTTTTCCAAAAAGATCTATGCAAATTATGACAATCATTAACAGCCACACGAATAAACCATTGCTTAAGATGCTCCTCACTGTTAAAATGTTGTCTTGACTGAAATCGTTTAGAAAAACCTTTTGAAGTACATCTTCGGCATCCTCCTTTGTATATGTATAGCTGTATGACACCCCCTATACACTATCTGGAAAAGTATCAGCCATTCCTCCTTTCTCCTATCATTATTTGGTACCCCTACTTTATAACACACATCTTGGAAACAAAATATTTCAGGAATTTTAAACTTTTTATCTATCACATAATCCATCTTGTTGCTTAAGCTGTATAATGATGGAGCAATCGGTATGTCGTCTCCCTTTCTTAGACTTTGCGTCCATAAAAAAGACTGATAACCAGCTTCTCATTGGCAGCGTTCGTTTTATGCAGGTTGAATCGCCTTAGGTGCATTCGTGTCACACCACAGTAGATGGAATAGGCAATGAGTAAAACTGGTGCTTATCCATTGCATAATTAAATCTTAAGGAGTGACAAATTTATGAACGCAGTAGGTATCGATGTTTCTAAAGGTAAAAGTATGGTTGCTATCATGCGCCCTTTTGGTGAGATTGTTGCTGCACCTTTCGAGGTCAAACACTCGGCCAGTGACATTACGTCCCTTGTTAAACTTATCCATTCCGTTTAGGGGGAATCCCGTATTGTCATGGAGCACACCGGACGTTACTATGAAGTCCTTGCACATCCGCTTTCCGAAGCCAAACTATTCGTCTGCGCCATCAACCCAAAGCTTATCAAGGACTTTGACAATGATTCCCTCCGTAAGGTTAAGTCCGATAAAGCGGATGCCGTCAAAATCGCTCGATATGCACTTGACAAGTGGCAAAATCTCAAACAGTATAGTGTTATGGATGAATTACGCAATCAGCTCAAAACCATGAACCGGCAGTTCGGCTTTTACATGAAGCACAAGACGGCTTTGAAGAATAACCTCATTGGCATCCTTGATCAAACCTACCCTGGCGTAAATACCTACTTTTACAGCCCTGTACGCATTGACGGCAGCCAGAAATGGGTTGATTTTGCATCCTCTTACTGGCATGTGGACTGTGTTCGTAAGATGTCCTTAAATGCCTTCATTGACCACTATCAGAAATGGTGCAAAAGAAAGAAGTACAACTTCAGCCAGTCAAAAGCTGAGGAAATCTATGGAAAAGCAAAGGAACTTGTTCCTGTACTTCCTAAGGATGAAATAACCAAACTCATTATCAGGCAAGCGGCTGACCAGCTTGTAGTGCTATAATAAAATTGTAACAGGAGTGGCTAATGAGAAATAATCAAATGAATAAGAAAAGAGGTACTCATTATGTCACAAAACGACACACCGGAATTTAAAAAGAAGATGGTTCGTCTTCATGAAGAGGACGGTCGATCTTATAAAAGCATCACAGCTGAATATGGCGTATCCAAAGCTGCCATTTGCGCATGGTGCAATCAATTGCGCAAAGAATGCCAGACAAGCCCACAGACCAAAGATGATTATGATTCCATGAAGGAGAATCTCCGCCTGAAAAAAGAAAATGAGGAACTCCGAAAAGAGGTGGCATTCTAAAAAAAAGGGGCTGCATTCTTTGCAAAGGAAATCGATGAGAGGCTTATCGGTTTATGGATGAATATCATGAGGATTTCAGCATCCGCTGGCTTTCCATATATCCGAACGCTTACTATAACTACCGGAAACACCGGAAGGCGGATTATTATGCCCAAAAATCAGAGGTTTTGGAACAGATGAAAGATATTTACCACAGCCATCACGGAGTCGACGGATACCGCAGCATGAGAGTTTATCTGGCACGGAAGGGATATGATTACAGCCCCACAACCATTCACAAATACAGGAATACGGAACTTGGGCTGCATTCTATTGTCCGTGGGAAAAAACCGGGTTATGAACACGGGAAGCCGCACAAAGTATTTGAACATAAGCGGAATCAGGAATTCACCGCAGATAAAGTAAATCAGAAATGGTGTACCGATTTTACTTATCTGTTCCTTGCAGATCATGAAGTAAGGTACAACTGCACTATCCTTGACCTGTATGACCGGAGTGTTGTTGCCAGCATCACAGACAGCCACATTACCCGTGACCTTGCGGTCCGCACACTGCAGAAAGCGTTGGATTCACAGCCGGCATTGAAAGGGGAATTGACCCTGCACAGTGACCAGGGTTCCCAATACACATCCAAGGCATTTGTTGCATTCTGCAAATTCGTCCATGTGATGCAGAGCATGAGCAGGGCAGGATATCCGTATGACAACGCACCGATGGAGAGGTACTTCAACACACTGAAAAACGAATGCACCAATCTGTATGAATTTCGGACAGAGGAAGCACTCTATCAGGCAGTGGAAGAATTTTCCTATGTCCGCTATCATCATGTGCGTCCCCATAGTTTTAACAATTACCGTACCCCGTATCAGGCACGGATTTCACCATAAAAAACTGATATTTTTTAGCCACAAGTGTTACAAAAACGCTTGACCACAACAATTGTCCATAAATGTCATCTAGCATGGGCTGGACTGCTTCCTGTTTGGGAGATAAAGTTAAAATGCCATTTTCCAGTCGAGAGAGCTTTACAAGAGACTCAATGAGAAAACGCAGCTTCTCTGTCTGCTGTTGGATTGCTTCTACGTTGGAGTGCATATTCACCGACAATTCTTCCTCTGCAATCAATTCGCTGTACAGCAGAAGGTTGGCAATGGGCGTTTTTGTTTGGTGTGATATATCAGCAATTAGTCTTTTCATCTTATCCTTCTCAATAGTCACATTTTGAGTGGAAATAGCAGAAGAAGAAAGATAATGGGCGAATTTGGTTTCCAGAGCCGATAAGCGGCTTTTATCAAAAATTGTCTCTGAATAAGCACCCTCAAGGGCTGCATCCAACATTTTATCAATTGTGTCCATTGTTTTTTTCGTTCTATAGTAATTTGTACAAATCACAATTGATACAATGAGAACACACAATAATACCAGTATTAAAATCCAATTATCCATGTTTCTTCACCCAAGTATACCCAATACCATAAACTGTCTGAATGTAGTCCTGTACTCCCAGCTTGTCACGAAGTCGTTTGATTGTAACTGAAAGGGCATTTTCATCTACATATTCCCCACCATCTGTCCATATACGGTCAATCAGATCTCCACGGCTCATAACAATCCCTGATTTTCTACTAGCAGCCGAAGGAGCTTTTGTTCTGTTTTGCTAAGTTCTACAGATGTATCATCTATAAAAAACTGCATTTGGTCAAAGTCAAACACAAAGTGGTCAATTTGTAAAGTTTTTGTACGAACAAAAGCAGCATTTTTTCGCAGTTGAGTATTTACTCTTGCTCGTAAAACAGATAGAGAAAAGGGCTTAGTAATGTAATCATCTGCACTTAATTCCAGACCAGTTACAATATCTATATCCATATCATTGGCAGTAAGCAAAATGACTGGGCGCGCCAAGTCGGCTGCCTTTAGTTCTTTCAAAAAATCCAGACCATTTCCATCTGGTAGATTAATGTCCAAAAGCACTAGGGATACATGACTACATAATAGCTGCTCTCGAGCAGTCTTCAAATTTAAACAAGAAATGATCTGCCGGTTTTCTGACTTCAATGCACGATATAAACCTTGATTTAAGCCTATGTCATCTTCTATAATTAAAATTTGTTCCATGGGATTCTCCAATTTTACTATAATTTACCCTCAAACATCATCAGGGAAGATTTAACTATACATTAGCCAGAACTATTTTTCTCCAGATTTTTTCCTCCTTTGTAACAGATAAACATGCCTCTCTGTTTCTTTCAGCACATGTTTCGATATCATCCTCAAACCAAAACCCATAAAAGAGATAGATTCTCTCACATAAGTCAATTCTTTGCAGATCTATATAGATTTTTCGTGTATTTCCTTTGAAATGTAATGATACTTTGTATTTCTTTTCCAAATATTGAAAGACATCTTGACCATTTTTCTATTAGACTGCCACTTTTTTCTTACCTTCAAAACTACCTTTCGCTATAAAAAACAGACCTCTAATCCTTCGATTTCTGATCCATCTTTCCTTTCTAGGGAGGGATCTCTTTCATCCTACTACCTGCTCTTTTCATTATACTATTTTACAAACGTCAATCCAGTTTATAAAACAAGAATGTTCTTCTAATTCTTTCAATGAAAGTTCAATGGCGCTATTGGAGCTGCCACAAGCAGGAAATACTGTAGAGAAGCGTTTAAGAGATATATCTAAATAAGTTTCCACCCCTTTATTTACTGCAAAGGGACAAACCCCTCCGACAGCATGTCCAATAGAAGGCTCTGCCTCATCAAAAGACAGCATCTTCGCTTTTGTGCCAAACTGAGCTTTATACTTTGCATTATCAATCTTAGCATCCCCTGCTGTGACAATGAGTATAACCTTTTCTCCTATATGAAAGGATAAGGTTTTCGCAATACGGCTCTCCTCACACTGCAAAGCTTTAGCAGCAAGGGATACTGTTGCACTTGAACTTTCAAATTCCTGTATCCTTCCATCCATTCCTTTTGTTTTGAAATATTCTCTCACTTTTTCAATAGACATAATTTCCTCCAAATGATAAACTGCTCCCCTTTCCTAAAGGATGTGTAAAAGCAGCTTCTATCTTTTCTTTATCCTTAACTTACACGATTTTCTATTATGTTTCCATATTAGAAAACATGATAGATAAAAGTAATTTGATATTTTTCTAAAGAGCTGGGAATGCCTTTTACCTTTGGCAATTTATTTATATTTCTATTCTTACTAGCTGTTTTCTGTCCCTTTCTTATATTTTGGTTGTCTGTACTAATCCTCCTAAAAAATATGGATAATTTTATTTATTATAACATATTTTCTTGAAATATTCACTCTTGTGCTGTCTGTCTATGAGTTTCTTAGAAGTACACAACTATCCAAATTTCAGAAGAGCATTTTTTCTCTTTGGAATTCTTTACACCTTTCATAATTTCCAGATTTATGTCCTTCTTACATAGGGATGGATAAAAAGGTAAAAAAATCCACTGCATTTTCTCCCTGATGGTTATTGATTTTGCTTTTCATACATGTTACTATCAATTGAGTACAGAAAATTCATACATAAGAGGTGTAAATTTATGAAACGGTCTGAAAAAATAGCCCTTGGAATATGTGGGATATTCCTCATTCCCACCATTGGATTATCCTCTGCCATTGGCATTTATAGCACTGTCAATCCTGGGGGAAATACTCCTTCCCTTGCATCTGCTTCCAGCAGCTCTTCTCAAAGTACAGAAGAACCCTTTGAAGAAAACAACCAAGAAGAAAAAACCGAAGATTTAACAAATGACTCTTTTCAGCAGTTGGAACAGGAAATTCAGGAAGATTCCCCCAAAGAACTATCCTCTTCCAGTTCTACGACAAAAGAAAATAAAGAGGCTGCCCTGGAAGAAGATGTAGAACAATCTCCAGACAGTAACCAAGACTTTCCCTCTTTGGCAGAAACTCCCATCATTCAAGCAAATACTAGAGAGAAAGTATTGGAAATAGAAGAAAAAGCCAAAGAGGAAGCTAAGTATGCTTCTGATGACTCCATTCGTATGGCTGTTAATTATATACGCTATGATTCCCAGAACTTTTTTCAAAATAATAAGGTCATGGAGGAAGCTTTATACTATGGGTATTACCTTCAATATTCCTGCCAAGATGATCCCGAAAAAGAGATTTTTTCTGACTTAGGCAAAAGCGCCTGTCTTTCTATCGCTTATGTTTACCGAGGAGTAGACAATGAGAATAGTCCCTTTACCCAGACAAATTTGGACAAAGTAAAAGCTACATTGGAAATGATAGACAATCCTGAAGGTTTGAGCACAAGCAGGACTTCGTCTAGTTCCTCTCCCTCTAGGAGCTCCCTCTCCTCCTCCAGAACTCCTTCTTTATAAGGAGAAAGTACAATGAACTTTGAACCTATAACAAAATGGTGTCACCATTTTATACAAAATCAAGTATCGCCTGGAGATATTTGTATTGATGCAACAGCAGGTAACGGACATGATACGGTTTTATTGTGTCATCTTGTAGGAAGCCAGGGAAAAGTATATGCTTTTGATATACAACAACAGGCCATCGCCCACACAAGGGCAAGGCTTGAAGAAGAAAAAGTCCCTTGCTTTTATGAACTCATACTAGACTCCCATGTTCACATGGATCAATATATTGCTTCCAATACAGTCAGCTGTATTACCTTTAACTTTGGCTACCTGCCTGGTGGAAATCATACCATATGTACAAAGGCAGACTCTAGCTTAAAGGCCATTCAAAAAGGCCTCCTTTTATTAAAACAAGAAGGCCTGATGACTCTTTGCATTTATAGTGGAAAAGATACTGGGTTTATGGAACGGGAGACTCTCCTTTCTTATTTAAAAACTTTGGATTGTAAAAAGTTTTTTGTAGTCTTATCGCAGTATTATAACCGCCCCAACCATCCCCCTGTCTTGGCTCTTGTCCGGAAACTGTAGAAAATGCCAAAACAGGAAGATAAAAATTAAGATGTAAAATTTAGTTCTCCTGTCTTTGTAAATCCATTTTTCATATGATAGGCATTGATTTTATTCTTATCTGCCACATAAAAAATGTCGCCAATATAAGCTCCTCTCACATCTTCTGAAAATCCTTTTTCTTTGAGATGGATCTGGAAGCCTTTCTCCTTTTCATAAGAAAACACATAATACTCATCCCCACACAAAAATCCTATTATATTCTTTTGGGGATGAATGGTCAATGCCCTATAATTTTCAAGAGCAGGGCAGGCATATTCCTTTTGAAGTACATGTCTATTCTCTTCTATCATCTTTGCTGGATCTGTAATGTCAAACATAGACAGCTTTACTCCTAGTTGTTCCCCTGAATAGGCATCTACCTCATACCCTAATCCAAATAGCAAACTCCCTCCATAGAAATGAAGATAGGAGGAAAATCCTGTTACTTTTAACTCTCCTAAAATACTAGGCCTGTTAGGATCTTTTAAATCTACAGCAAAGAGAGGATCCGTTTGTCGAAAAGTCACAAAATATCCCATATCCCCTAAAAACCGGGCAGATTGAATGGTCTCTCCCTCTGCCAAATTTTCTACTCTTCCACATATGTTTAACTGTTCGTCTAGTACAAATAAAGAATTTTTCTCCCCCTCATTTGTATAATTGGTTGTTACAAGTCTTAAGTATCCTTTGTATTCATTCATGGAAAAGGAATCCTTTAATCTTCCTTTTACCTTACCAGCTCCCTTTGCCTCAATATTACCATTTTCATAATGAAATTTTAAAATTTGCGTTTCCTCCTCTCCCTGTTGAAAATCAGGCAAGGTAATATATATGTTTTCTTCACTTACATAAAACAAGGAGGCTGAGGATACCATAGCCTTGCTGTCCGCAATTGACTCTGGAGCATGAACATTTACAGAAGCAATGACTAAATAAGAAGAGTTTTGTATTGTATCTGGCAAAAAAATATGGGAGGCTGGCATCTTCTCTCCCCCTGCAAGAGGTATAAATCCTCTTAGTTCCTCTTTCCCTTCAAAGTCTGCTGTATATCTTGTCACAAACTGGGGGGTATACTCTGTAAATATATAAAAATAATCTCCTGTCTTTCTCGACGTACGAAAGGCCCCGTCTACTTCTACCTTTCCCATAAGCTTTGGAGAATTTTTGTTAGCTATATCATAGGTATATAATGTTGTATACCCATTTTGGGAAAGATAATAAGTATCCCTAACCTTTCTATCCTCCTCTACCGAATGTTTTGTTCCCCTTGTTATAAGATACAGCCTTTCCTTGTCCAAGTACATCTCCTCCACTTCCTCATCCAATGTGGAGAGAAGGATATTTCCCTCTTCTTTTAATATATCTCCCCCTGCCTTGACAATGGTTACTTTACCCTCCTCTCTATTCAAAACATATAAATAACTCCCATCTGTTTTTAAAATATCTCCTTCCTCCACACCTTGTTCTTGTACATTTGTATGGGAATAATCGTCCTTTACATCCTCTCGATAATTTTCTACTCTTGTATAAGCAGTCTCGGTTTCTATTTTCGCTTGTTTCTGCTCTTCTATCCCCATGCTTGCTCTGGGAAGATAGCCTCCTGTTGCAACTCCATCCTCCAAAGCAGCTCCATCCTCCAAATACGAAACTTCCTTTCTTAGATTTTCCAAACGCCAGTCTAATAAGGCAGTCTCTAACTCTTCATAGCTTTTTGCTGTGTGGAGACCTCCTTTTAAAAGAATAGATATATCTTTGATTTCTTCTTCTATTCCTCTCTCCTTTTCCTCTTCCCCCTCTGCAAGAACTATTTCTTCCCTAGGAATTCTCTCCCTTTCTTCATTCCAAATGAAATAGAAAACCAGCAAAGCACAGACCCCTGCCCCTAAAACAAGGGGGAAAAAATTCATTGCTTTTTTCTGACTTTTTCCTTTAATAAGATCCTTCACTTCTTTTGGAGAAAGGGAATCTGGTATTTTTAAGTCCCTTGTTGATCTTTGAATTACTTCCTTCCATTTCTTCTCATCCATACTATATCCTCCCTTCTATTCTCTTAAACATACTTCCATTTTCTTTAAAGCCCTCCTCTGCTTTGTCCGCACAGTAGTATCTTTCATTTTCAGCTCCCTTCCAATCTCCTTGCTGTTATACCCTCCAAACAAATTCATGGATAATATTAGCCGTTCTTCATCTGACAATTGGAAAAATGCTTTCCTCACATCCAGCTCCTGGCAGACGTCCCATTCCTCGCATAAAAGCTCTTCTTGTATCTGGACTGTTTTCTCTCCATACTCTTTCAGCCTCTTTTTGCACTTATTCGTTAAAATTCTAAATATCCAAGCATGAAATGCCTCTGCCCTTCTCAATTTTGGAATTTCCTTCCATGCAGCAATGATTGTTTCACTTACAATATCTTCTGCGTCATATGTATTTTTCAACGTATATAAAGCAAATTTATACAAATCTTTATAAACCATCTCATATAACTTAGAAAATGCCTCTGGATCTCCATCCTTTGCCTCCCTTACCCATTGTGTATTTTCATTCATTTTCCCACCTCATTTCCTCCTTTGATCCCTTCCTTTCTTATATATAGTGTCTAAAAATCATCCATTTGTTTCATAAAAAATAAATCAGAAATTATTTGACAACTAGGCCCAATAATTTCTGATTTTCTAAATCAACATTTCTTATATCACTTATCTGTTTACTCATTATACGTATGAGGCAATCTTGTCCTTAAAAAACGCTTTTTCAGCTGCTTTCCATCAAAGGGATAGATGGGGGAAATATAACTATTTCCAGAAATTGTTTTATTTGTAGCAATAGCAACCATAGTGAAAAGAACGCCTCCCACATATCCCCATATGCTAAACCACTGGGTGAGGATAAGGGTAATAATTCTCATAAATTTTATGGCATATCCTAATTCATAACTTTGCTGTGTATAAGTAGAGAGGGCAACAAAAGCCATATAAAGCATGACTTCCGAATTAAACCATCCAGAATTCACTGAAAATTCTCCTAACACAAGAGCTGCCATAATACTTAAAGGTGTACTTAACATATTTGGAGTGTTCACTGCCGCAAGACGTAAACCGTCTAAGGCAAGCTCTAAAATTAAGAACTGCCAAATTAATGGCACATGAATAGATTCCTGTACTAAAATAAATTCAAATCCCTTTGGTATCCATTCAGGATGAAGCATCAACAATAAAAAAGTAGGGGGAATAAAATACGTCAAAAGAGCAATTAAAAATCTGGATAGTCTTAAATAAGTTCCTGTAAGGGGAGGGAAATAATAATCATCTGCCTCCTCAATCACATCAAAAATAGTTGTAGGAAGTATCATAGCCGATGGGGAATTATCCACCAAAATGACGACATTTCCTTCTAAAATCTGCGCTGATGCCGTATCTGGCCTTTCTGAAAATTTAAACTTTGGAAATGGATTATACCATTTTCTCTGGTAGAGACATTCTGCCAGGCTTTCCTGATTCATTGTCAAAGCATCCACATCCAGACGTTTAATTTTGTCTTTAATATCTTCCAAAAACCCATGATCTACCCGATCGTTCATATAACAAAGGGCAATATCTGTTTTTGAGGAATTACCTGCACTTGTAATTTCCATACATAAATCCGTGCTACGTATTCTCCTTCGTATTAAAGCTGTATTAAAGACTATTGTCTCTACAAATCCATCTTTGGATCCTCTAAGAACCTTATCCTTCTCTGGCTCCCCCACACTTCTTACAGGATATTCTCTGTTATCAATGAGAATGCACTCTTCAAATCCATCTATAAGAAGGGCCATCTGTCCTGATAAAACAAATTTTATAACATCTTCAAACTTATTTGTCAGCTCTGTCTCTCCATAAGGTATATATTTCACAGACATTTCCCTGGCTGTCTTTGCCATGTCCTTTTCCTGTATGGAATAAAAATATTGAAGTACTTTCTGTGTTATATCATCCTTATTAAAACCATCAATAAAATAAATACAGGAAGTCTTTCCTCCGATTTCCACAACTTTATGGATAATATCAAAGTTCACATCCACTG
The DNA here is from genome assembly GCA_947567075.1 of uncultured bacterium. Taxonomy (GTDB): domain Bacteria; phylum Bacillota; class Clostridia; order Lachnospirales; family Lachnospiraceae; genus MGBC165282. The sequence goes on along the minus strand of CANOLZ010000025.1, from coordinate 443 downwards.
CAAATATTTTATTTAAAAAAGAAATATTTTCTTCAATTTTCTTCTTTACATTTCCATAATCTTTCTTTCCTTCTCCCATAAATATAAAAACTCCTTTTCCGACCAATACTATATCATGTGCCCATACGTTAGTATTGTGCCAAAAAGGAATTTTTTTATTCATTTTTTATGGAGTCATTGCAAAATAAGCATCTACTCCATTGGCCAGTCCTGCGGCCATCTTTTTTTGGTAATCTTCTGAAGCCATAAGACTATCTTCCACAGGATTGGTCATAAATCCCATTTCCACAATGGATACAGGCTTTTGAGACCAATTAATCCCACTCATTGTATCTGTTTCCCAAATTCCTCTATTTTTTGCTCCTGTTGCCAGAGATAAATAAGTTCCTAAGTTAGTGCAAAGTCTGTTGCTCGCCTCATAAAGGCCGGGAATATAAGGACTT
>CANOLZ010000024.1 GCA_947567075.1 uncultured bacterium | reverse complement strand
GGATATGTTATACAAAAAATATTCTTGTTTAGAGGAAGTACAGAAATTTTTTGAAAATATACTATGATAAAAAGTAGTTGACAGTAATATTTCTGTACAGCATAGAAAAATAAATAATTGTGAAGAATACTAGTTGATTATGGTACATAAATGTGCTATACTCATCCATAAACAGAACAGAAATAATCTGGGCTGTATGGAAACTAAAAGATAGGTATAGGAAAGGAGATTAAAAAAGTGAAGTATAACAAAATACTGAAAAGATTTACAGTAGCTTCATTGGCCCTTAGTATGTTTGCATCCAATGTATTTGCATTTATTGTGACACCAAAGGATCATCATGCATTTCAAGGGGAAGTAGTAGAATTTGCAGCCGCAAGGACTACCGCTGAAGAAGAGAACATGACAGAAAATGATGTTGAGTGGTATGTAGATGGGGAAAGGATCGGCACTGGTTGGGGAATTAAGGTAGATACCTCAAAGTATAATATTGGTGATCAAGTGAATGTAAGAGCTGTCGCAAATTGGACTAGCGTTAGCGCCAACTCTGTAAGTGGCAATGGGCTTCTTACAGCTGAAGACCAGGCGACTATGTATGTGGACGACCCAGCAGGCAACCCTTATCCAGGAATTGATATTTCAAGCTTAGTAGTATTTAGTGATGACACAGTTTTAACAGATGACTTACATCCTATCAGGGATATCACTGTTCGATTAGTTCCTAGAACTATGTCTGATGGAGAAATTAAGGCAGCATTAGATTCAAATCCCAGCCTTCAATTTACAGGAAGTAGAATTTATGTAGTGGAAATCAAATTAGTAAGAAACTTTGAGCCAGAAAAAGAAGTAAATATGTTACAAGGAACCGCTCAAGTTTTAATTGGAGCGAAATCCGCAGTGGACATTGACGTAAATGAGAAAGTTATTGCAGCCCATATTGTAGGCAATACAGCAGAACATGTGGGAACAAGTGAGCCTGGAACAGACGCAATCATTGTTGAAACAAAATCTTTTAGTCCATTTGTATTTGGAGTAGGATACATAGGAGAAAGTTCTAGCAATGAGGAGAGTGGATCAGGAAGTTCAGGAAGCTCTTCTTCCAGTACAGTTGTTGATAGCTCTGTTCCTTCTACTTTAAGTGCAGGTACAGTGACGGTAGCAGGGGGAGGAAGCCTTATAGCCCTTGGAGCAGACGATTTAACATTTATGAACACAACAGTTGCCTCTATGTTCTATGTGGCAAACACATTCCCAGGATATTTGGCAAATGTATTGGCTGTTAATACCTTTGCACCTCCTCTTGGCCATGTAGATGGAACTCCAAAGACAATTAATTGGAAAGTGGCTGGAGTAAATAGTGGTGATGTTATTTTTGCAGTGCATTACAACGAAAATACAGGAGAGATGGAATATATACCTTGCGTTGCAGGGGATGGAGTTGTTTCCTTTGAGGTTACCTCTTTTGGTAATATTGGATTGGTAAGAGTGCTGGCTCCTTCAGATGCTGCTACATCTATTATTTTGAATACAGTAGTTCAAAGATAAAATAATTTAAGAAGTTCTTTTTGAACTTATAAAACAGCATAAAATTGTTTAAGGGAAACGGTAATAGCTTTGGCTATGCCGTTTCCCTCATTTAATGGCTATAAAACAATAGAAAGTGCGCTCTGCGAACTTTCTATTGTCATGAATAAAAAGAAACTGCCTCTTTATGATACGGATCATAAAAAGGACAGTTCCTTTTACTGAGGGGGGAGATAGTGAGTGTTCATCAACTATCCTCCTTTACTATAGGAAAGAAATGTGTTTTTATTGTGTTAGATTTATTAAAAATCTCGAAATAATAGAAAGATACCATAAAAATCTATGAGGATTCAGTAGATGAGGATAAGGATGTTTGAAAATCTATGGAAATTATGGTATTCTAAATCATAATATAGAACAGAATGGATGTAAAAGGCGGAAAGGACATGATGATTAAGAAATGATAAAGTTAAAGCAATTATTGGAAGGCATCGAATTTGAACAAATACAAGGTGACAGTGAAGTAGAAGTTACCAGTGTGGAATTTGACTCAAGAAAAGTTCAGGAAGGGTGCTTATTCCTCTGCATAAAGGGAGCAAACTTTGACGGTCACAGGGCTGCCCTGGAGGCAGTGGAAAAAGGGGCAAAGGCTCTTGTCGTTGAAAGAGAGGTAAGGGTTCCTAAAGAAGTAGCCTTAGTGAAAGTAAAAGACAGTCGGTATGCCATGGCCTTTATTTCTGCTCATTATTTTGGAAATCCTAGTAAAGAATTGAAGATCATTGGCATTACAGGGACAAAAGGAAAGACAACAACAACCTATCTTGTAAAATCTATTTTGGAGAGTGCAGGCAGAAAGGTTGGTCTCATTGGGACTATTGAGGTCATAATTGGAGAAAAAAGAATGCATGCCAATAACACGACACCAGACTCTTTTTTGCTTCAAAGTTATTTTCGTCAGATGGTAGATTGTGGGTGTGATACCGTTGTTATGGAAGTTTCTTCTCAAGGCCTTATGCTTCACAGGACACAGGGATTCCTATTTGATTTTGGAATTTTTACAAATCTGGAACCAGATCATATTGGCCCCAATGAACACAGTAGCTTTGAGGAATATTTGGAATGCAAATCCTTATTATTTCGCCAATGCAAAATAGGAATTGTCAATAGAGATGACCCTCATTGGGAAAAGATAGTAAAAGGACATACATGTCAATTAGAAACCTTTGGACTATCCAAGGAGGCAGATATAAGAGGGGAAGAACTGAATCTTATGAAAGAGTCAGGCTGTTTAGGGGTAGATTTTCATGTTAGAGGCAAAATGGATTTCTTTGTTCAAATAGGTATGCCAGGTAAATTTAGCGTATATAATGCCTTGGCAGCCATTGCCATTTGTGAGAATTTTCAAGTTCCTATTCCAAGGATTCAAAAGGCTTTAAAGACAGCAAAGGTAAAGGGGCGCATTGAAATGGTTCACCTATCTAAAGATGTTACTTTGATGATTGATTATGCTCATAATGCCATGGCATTGGAAAGTTTACTTACTACCTTAAAAGAATATGAACCAAAGCGTCTTGTCTGTCTTTTTGGATGCGGTGGGAACCGTTCTAAATTAAGACGTTATGAGATGGGGGAAGTTGCTGGTAGAATTGCGGATTTTACGATTATCACTTCAGACAATCCTAGATTTGAGAATCCTCAGGATATTATGGAAGATATTAAAGTAGGAATAAAAAAGACGAAGGGGGATTATATAGAAATTTGTGATAGGAAGGAAGCCATTGCCTATGCAATTCATCATAAAGAGCCAGGAGATGTCATTGTGCTGGCAGGTAAGGGACATGAAGATTACCAAGAAATCAAAGGGGTGAAATATCCTATGGATGAACGAATTTTGATAGAAGATATACGAAAAGAAGATAGGAAATGAGTGCAGAAGGAAAATATGTTAATTTGATCATTGATATTTCCCATGAAAAATTGGATCGTACCTTCCAATATAAAATACCAGAGCATCTTCTTGGAAAGATTCAAATAGGCATGGTTGTACAAGTCCCTTTTGGAAAGGGGGAGAAACTTCGTAAAGGATATGTTATGGAAGTGACCAATAGAGCTTTGGTAGAGGAGGAGAGGATGAAATGGGTGGAAGGAATTGCTTCCCATAGTCCTATTGTAGAAGAAAGGTTTATACAGCTGGCTGCATGGATGAGAGAACGTTATGGTTCCACAATGGCAGCAGCCCTAAAGGTAGTACTTCCTGTAAAAAAAGCAATAAAGCCAAAAGAAAAAAAAGAGATTCATCTTTTATTTTCCGTGGAGGAGGCAAAAGAAAAGCTTTTTTATTTTAAGAAAAAAAAACAAACAGCCAGGGCCAGACTTTTAGAAGCTCTTATAGAAGAAAAAGTGCTTTCCTATGAGAGAGCGACTGCCCAGCTAAAAGTCTCTTCTCAAGTAATTCAGGCACTATGCGAAATGGGATGCATGAAAGTATATACAGAACAGATTTACAGAAATCCAGTAAAGGGATGGGATTATGTGGAGAAAGAGAAGACATTAAGCCCTGAACAGGAAGTGATTGTGAAAGGGTTTGTAGAAGACGACAGGAAGGAAATTCGAAGAGTTTACGTAATCCATGGTATTACAGGCAGCGGCAAGACGGAAGTGTATATGGAAATGATCCGCCATATTGTAAAAACAGGTAGGCAGGCCATTGTCTTAATACCAGAAATATCCTTAACATATCAGACTGCCATGCGTTTTTATGGGAAATTTGGAGATAGAGTTTCAATTGTAAATTCTAAATTATCCAAAGGTGAGAAATATGATCAGTTTGAGAGGGCAAGAAGAGGAGAGATTGACGTTATGATAGGCCCCCGCTCTGCTTTATTCACACCATTTTCAAATTTAGGGCTTATTATCATAGATGAGGAACATGAAGGAACTTATAAAAGTGAGCCTCTGCCAAAGTACCATGCCAGGGAGGTTGGCGTATACTTGTCAAAACTTTGGGGGGCCAGTTTAGTGTTAGGCTCTGCTACACCTTCTTTAGAAGCGTATTATCAGACTCAAATAGGGAATTATAAATTATATGAGTTAAAGAACAGAGCTACAAAGGGAAGCCTTCCTTTTGTCCATGTAGTGGATTTGCGAGAGGAGCTAAGAAAGGGGAACCGCTCCATTTTTAGCAAAAAACTAAAAGAGTTAATAGAAAACCGGCTAAACAACAAAGAGCAAATCATGTTGTTTCTAAACAGAAGAGGATATGCAGGATTTCTTTCCTGCCGCTCTTGTGGCTATGTTATCAAATGCCCCCACTGTGATGTATCTTTATCTGCCCATAAGAATGGACAGCTTCTATGTCATTATTGTGGTTACTGTATGGCAAAGCTGCCCTTATGCCCAAAGTGCGGTTCAAAATATATTGGGGGAATGAGGCTGGGGACTCAGAAAGTAGAAGAGATATTAAAGAAGGAGTATCCCCAGGCAAGAATATTACGTATGGACACAGATACAACAGGAGAAAAGGAAGGATATGAGAAAATACTTTCTTTGTTTGCCAATAAGGAAGCAGATATATTAATTGGAACTCAGATGATTGTAAAGGGACATGATTTTCCCCTAGTAACTTTAGTAGGGGTTTTAGCAGCAGATATGTCTCTTGGAGTAGGAGACTACAGAGCATCAGAAAGAACTTTCCAACTTCTGACACAGGCAGCAGGAAGAGCAGGAAGAGGAGAAAAACCAGGAGAAGTTGTTATTCAAACATATAACCCAGAACATTATAGTATTGTAGCGGCTTCTAAGCAGGATTACAAAGCATTTTATTCCCAGGAGATGGAATACCGTAAATTGTTAGGCTATCCCCCGGCAGCCCATCTAATGGCTGCACTGATTGAGTCGTTAGATAAAAGTGTTGGAGAGGCATGGGGAAAGGAGCTGACAAAATATATTTTCAAGGAGGCAAAGGAGAGGAGGGTTTCTATCATTGGGCCTACAGAGGCTTTTGTTTCAAAGATCAATGATATTTACCGTCAGGTTTTTTATTTAAAGTCCTGGGATGAAAAGGAATTAATTTTCCTAAGAGACAGGATGGAACAATACATAGAGGGAAGAGGTGGAGGGAAGATAAGAGTTCAATTTGACTTTGACCCAATGAACTCTTATTAAAGCAAAGGTGCAACAATAGAATGGAGGAAAAAATGGCTATACGCAAAATTAGGGAAATGGGAGATAAAATTTTAACAATGTCTTGTAAAGAAGTAAAGGAAATGACCCCAAGACTAAAAGAGCTTATTGAGGATATGCTGGAGACGATGTATGATGCTTATGGAGTGGGATTGGCAGCTTCTCAAGTTGGAGTCCTCAAACGAATCGTAGTCGTTGATGTAGGAGAAGAGCCCATTGTGCTTATTAATCCAAGAATTTTGGAAAAATCAGGGGAGCAGACAGGGGATGAAGGCTGTTTAAGCGTTCCAGGAAAAGTGGGCGTTGTCACAAGACCTCAGTATGTAAAAGTAGCTGCTTTAAACAAACATATGGAACCTTTTGAAATAGAAGGAAGGGATCTTTTGGCAAGAGCTATTTGTCATGAATTGGATCACTTAGATGGCGTATTATATGTGAAACATGTAGAAGGAGAGCTTCGAAATGTAGAGTCCAAAGAGGAGGAAGAGGAGGCTTAAATGAAAATAGTGTTTATGGGTACCCCTCGTTTTGCGGTGGAAACATTGGAGGCCTTATTAGAGGCAGGACATGAGGTAAAGGCTGTGGTGACCCAGCCAGATAAGCCTAAGGGAAGGGGAAAATCTCTTTCAGAAACTCCAGTAAAAATATGTGCTAAAAAACAGGATATTCCTGTCTTCCAGCCTAAAAAAATAAGAGAAAAGGAAGCTGTAGAACAACTTAGAAGCATGGAGGCTGATATTTTCGTTGTGGCTGCCTTTGGACAGATCTTACCAAAGGAAGTATTGGAAATTCCAAAGTATGGATGTATTAATGTCCATGCCTCTCTATTGCCTAAATATAGAGGAGCTGCTCCTATTCAATGGGCCATTTTAAACGGAGAAAGGGAAAGTGGAGTTACTATAATGCAGATGGATGAAGGATTGGACACAGGGGATATGCTTTTAAAGGAATCGGTTCTTATAGAGGAGGATGAGACATGGGAAAGCCTCCATGATAAGCTGGCAGAAAAGGGAGGAAGCTTGTGTGTGAAGGCATTAGAACAAATAGAAGAGGGAAGAGAAGTAAGGGAAAAGCAGGATAGCAGCAAGAGCACCTATGCAAAAATGATCTCCAAAGAGTTTGGAGAGGTAGATTTTTATACTTCATCTTCTGAAATTGAGAGAAAAGTGCGGGGATTGTATCCATGGCCAAGCGCTTATACGTATTATAAAGGAAAAACATTAAAAATTTGGAAAGCAAAGGTGTCCAAGGAAGATTCCTCCCATTGCCCAGGGACAGTGAGCCATATAGGAAAGGACTTTATTGGAGTTTCCACAAAAGATAAAGAACTGGAAATATGGGAAGTTCAATTGGAAGGGAAAAAAAGGATGTTAGTAAAGGATTTCCTTTTGGGATATTCTATAAAGGAAGGAGAACAATTAGGCAGACAGAAAAGATAAGAGAAAGGTAAGGTGATTTTTATGTATGGGATGTACTATTATGATCCTACGTATTTTTTGGTGATTATTGCTGCCCTCATATCCATGATAGCTTCAATGAGGGTCAATTCTACATTTCAAAAGTATTCAAAGGTACGCTGTACCAGCGGTATGACAGGAGCTGATGTAGCGAGAAGAATATTAAGTCTTTCTGGCATTACAGATGTGGAGGTAGAACATGTATCAGGAAGATTGTCGGATCATTATGATCCTAGGAGAAAGGTTCTTAGACTCTCAGACAGTGTTTTCAATTCCAAGTCTGTGGCTGCTTTAGGAGTGGCTGCCCATGAATGTGGTCATGCTATCCAGCATCAGAAAAAGTATGCTCCCCTTGGACTTCGCTCCCTTCTTGTGCCAGCTGCCAGCTTAGGTTCCAATCTTGGGATTCCCCTTGTCATAGCAGGACTTATATTTGGAGCTTTGGATTTTCTGGTTCCTATTGGAATTTGGATTTTTATTTTTGCCGTATTGTTTCAAGTTGTCACTCTTCCTGTAGAATTCAATGCCTCAAGGAGAGCTATTGGCGTTTTAGGAGATTATGGCCTTATGCAGAGAGAAGAAATTGGAATTGTAAAAAAAGTTTTAGGAGCAGCTGCTATGACTTATGTGGCAGCAGCAGCGGCCAGTGTACTTCAGTTATTGCGTCTTGTCATTCTAGCAGGAGGACGTCGTGACAACTAAGGAAAATACAAGAGCGCTTGTATTAGAGATTTTAATGCAGGTATCAAATCAACAAGAGTACAGCCACATTGCGATACAAAATGTTTTAAAGAAACATCAGTACTTGGATAAAAAAGATAGGGCTTTCATTCAAAAGGTTGCCAAGGGAACTATTGAGAGGGAAATTCTTCTAGACTATATGATCTCCCAGTTTTCTTCAGTAAACATAAAGAAAATAAGACCTGTTATCAAAAATATTTTACGCATGAGTGTTTACCAGATGATGTTTCTGGATCACATCCCAGACGCTCCTATTTTAAATGAAGGAGTAAAGTTGGCAGAGAGAAAAGGATTTAGAAATTTAAAGGGCTTTGTGAATGGAATATTAAGAAATATGAGCAGACAAAAGGAGAAAATAGCCTATCCCAAAAAGGAAGAAGGCATTGATGTATACTTATCTATCTTATATTCCATGCCTTTATGGATTGTACAAGAGTGGCTTTTGGCCTATGGAGAAGAAAGGGCAGAATGTATTTTAAAAGGACTGATGGAACAACGGCCTGTAACAATACGATGGAATAGCAAAAAAGGAACTGTGGATAATTTGACAAAAAAGTTGGGGGAGGAGAAGGTAGAGGTTGTTCCAATAAAAAGTCTTCCTTATGCTTTTAAAATACGTAAATTAGACTGGGTAGGGGGGCTGTCTTCTTTTCAAGAAGGCCTTTTTGCAGTACAGGATGTAAGCTCTATGTTAGCAGTGGAGGCCGCAGAAGTACAAAGAGGAATGCACGTCTTAGATATTTGCGCTGCACCAGGAGGAAAGGCGGCTTTTTTATCTCAGCTTGTTGGAGAGGAAGGAATGGTCATAGCCAGAGATTTGGGAACACATAAAATTTCCCTTATGGAAGAAGGCTTCCAAAGATTGGGTCTCAATAATATTAGAACAATGAGCCAAGATGCTTTGGAGGAGACAAAAGAGCTGAAAGAATGGGCAGATGTCATTATAGCAGATGTCCCTTGCTCAGGCCTAGGTGTGGCAGGACGAAAACCTGATATAAAATATAGGATTACAAAAGAAGATCAAGAAAAACTTTCACAGCTTCAGAGGAAAATGATAAAAACCGTATACCCTTATTTGAAACAAGGAGGAAGGCTGATTTATAGCACATGCACAATAAGTAAAAGAGAAAATGAAGAAAATGTTCAATGGATATTGGAAAATCTCCCTCTAAAAGGGGTGGATTTTTCCCATTGTCTGCCAGAAGAGTACAGAGATAATACTGCCAAAAAGGGATATGTCCAATTATTGCCAGGCATTCATCCATGTGATGGGTTTTTTATCGCCAAATTTTTAAGAAAAAGTTAGAAGGACAAAATCTAAGGTTTGATAGAGGAGGGAATACAAAATATACAATGGAAAAAACCGATATGAGGTCTTTGGATGTTGACCAGTGGAGAGAGGAAATTGAAAAAATGGGAGAAAAGTCATTTCGGGCAATGCAGATTTTTGAGTGGGTGCATAAAAAACAGGTGGAAAGTTTTGAAGAGATGACAAGTGTATCAAAGACTTTGAGGGAAAAATTAAAAGAGAAATATGAATGGTTTCCATTAAAAGCCATATTTGTCATGAAATCCCAAATAGACGGGACGAAAAAATATGTATGGGAACTGGCAGACGGACATTTTATAGAAAGTGTCTGGATGAAGTACCACTATGGCAATTCTGTATGTATTTCTTCCCAAGTAGGCTGCCGTATGGGGTGTACTTTTTGTGCTTCTACACTAGATGGTCTTGGACGTTCCTTGACTGCCTCAGAAATGTTGGGGCAAGTTTACACAATGGCAAAGATGAATGGAGAAAGGGTATCCAATGTCGTTGTCATGGGAATGGGAGAGCCATTAGATAATTACAATGAATTAGTCCATTTTATTCGCCTTTTGTCCCATGAGAAAGGAAACCATTTAAGCCAGAGAAACATTACTGTATCTACTTGCGGCATTGTGCCAAAAATATATGAGCTGGCAGAGGAAGGCTTTCAGATTACCTTAGCTATTTCCCTTCATGCCCCAAACGATGAGAAGAGAAAAAAGCTTATGCCCATTGGAGAGAAATATTCCATAAAAGAGCTCCTCTTAGCATGTAACTATTATTTTAAAAAGACAGGTAGAAGGCTCACCTTTGAATACAGCCTAATTGAAGGATTTAACGATAGGCAGGAAGATGCAAGACAGCTCTCAGAACTTTTAAAAAATCTTTGCTGTCATGTAAATTTAATTCCCATTAATCCAATAAAGGAAGGCGGTTTTGTAGAATCTAGAAAGAAAGATATTTTAAACTTTCAAAATAGCCTTGAAAAAAATTCAATTAATGTTACTATTAGAAGGGAAATAGGACGGGATATCCAAGCTTCATGTGGACAGCTAAGACGGCATGTAAATCAAAGCCCCATGCATAAGGAGAGAGAAAGGAACGATGCTCCATGTTAAAGACATATTCAATGACAGACGTTGGAATGGTGAGAAAAGTGAATCAGGATTATGTATTTACTTCAGAAAATCCTGTTGGCAAGCTTCCAAATTTCTTTATGGTAGCAGATGGCATGGGAGGGCATAATGCAGGGGATTATGCGTCCAAATATGCAACAGAAATTATCGTTGATGAGATTTTGGCTAATCCAGAAGAGGATCCTATCCAAATTATAAGAAGCGCAATAGAAGTTGCAAATCATTGTATAAGGGAGAAAGCCTACTGTGTGGAAGCATACAGGGGTATGGGAACAACTGTGGTGGCAGCAACCTTAATAGAAAACTATTTATATATTGCCAATGTGGGAGACAGCCGTCTTTACATTGTCAATGACAGCATTAGCCAGATTACAAAGGATCATTCCTATGTAGAGGAAATGGTACGCCTTGGAAAAATAGATAAAAATGAGGCTAGAAATCATCCAGACAGAAATATGATTACAAGGGCAGTAGGCGTGGACGGGACTGTGAAGATAGACTTTTTCGAAATACGCCTACAAAGGGGAGACATTGTTTTAATGTGTTCTGACGGTCTTACAACTATGCTGGATGATGAGGAAATTTTTGCGGTTATAAGGGGACAGGAGTGCGTAGCGGGAAAGGTGGAAGGTTTAATAGAGGCGGCGAATCGCAGTGGGGGAAAAGATAATATAGCCGTTGTTATTATCGATCCATTCGCAGGTGAGGTGAGAGAATGATAAATGTGGGAATGATAATTGGAGAACGCTACGAGATTCTGGAAAAAATAGGGACAGGAGGTATGTCTGACGTCTATAAGGCAAAATGTCACAAATTAAATCGTTTTGTGGCAGTAAAAGTGTTAAAATCAGAATTTAGTGAAAATAAAAGTTTTGTATCAAAGTTTTGGACAGAAGCTCAGGCAGCGGCGGGATTAATGCATCCAAATATTGTAAATGTATATGATGTTGGGGAAGAATATGATATTTACTATATTGTCATGGAACTTGTTGAAGGGATTACTTTGAAAGATTACATTGAGAAGAAGGCAAGACTTTCTATAAAAGAAGCTATAAGTATTGCTATACAAGTATCTATGGGAATTGAGGCAGCCCATAACAATCATATAATTCATAGAGACATTAAACCTCAAAATATTATTATTTCCAAAGAAGGAAAAGTAAAAGTAACAGATTTTGGAATTGCAAGGGCAGCTACGAGCGATACCATTACTTCCAATGCCATGGGTTCTGTTCACTATACATCTCCAGAGCAGGCAAGAGGGGGATACAGTGATGCAAAAAGCGATATTTACTCTCTTGGAATTACTTTGTTTGAAATGCTCACAGGAAGAGTGCCTTTTGACGGAGAGACAACAGTAAGCATTGCTATTAAACATATCCAAGAGGAATTTCCTTCTCCAAGAAACTATATTCCAGAAATACCCTTAAGCGTTGAGCAAATTATTTTTAAATGTACCCAGAAAAATCCAGACAGACGTTATGGAAAGATGGAGGAGCTCATTGGAGATTTAAAGCGTTCCCTTCTTACGCCAGATGAGGACTTTGTAAAAATGATTCCCCTTGGGGGAGATGGGGAGACAAAGGCTATATCCGATGAGGACATGAAAAAAATTAAACGTCATACAGGAAATATAGAGGTAGAGCTTCCTCCTTATCATATGGTAGAAAGAGTGAAAGAAGAAGAGGACGAGGAATACGAGGAGTATTCTGATGAAGATTATTACGAAGATGAAGAATACGATTCAGACTATTATGGAGAAGAGGACGACGACTATTATGAAGATGATGAGTATTATGAAGACGATGAATACTATGAAGATGATGAGTATTATGAAGAGGAAGATGAGGATTATTATGACGATGGTTATGAGAAAGAGGGAATGGATCCTAAGATGGATAAACTAATGACCGCTTTAGCTATTGTCGCCGTTCTCATAGTAGGGAGTATTGCTCTGTTTTTGGCAGGCAAGGCAGTTGGATTTTTCAAGGACGGAGCGAAAGCCATTACAGAGAAAGGAGAGGGTCAGGTGTCAATGATCAGTGTCATGGGCATTGATTTTGAGGAAGCAAAGGCAAAATTAAACGAGTTGGAACTGGGAGTACAGGAAACCTATGAGAATTCCAATGATATTGAAAAGGGGAAGGTGATTTCCCAGGACAAGGAAGAAGGTATTTTATTAGAAAAACATACAACGATTGGACTAGTCGTGAGTTTAGGGAAGGGAGGAATTGAAATCCCTTCCGTTGTAGGTAAAACAGAGGCAGAGGGTAAGGTAGCCCTGGAAGAGGAAGGATTTATTGTAGAAAAAGAGTACAGTGATAGTGATACAGTAGAGGAGAAACTTATTATTTCCCAGAGGCCGGGGGCTGGGGCAAACTTAGAAAAAGGAGGAATTGTAACAATTGTCATAAGTACTGGGAAGAGTACTCAGGAAATTGAGATGCCAGAACTAAGAGGTCAGACAGAGGCCAATGCAAAACTAACCTTATCTGCCTCAAGAGTATTACTTGGAAAAATAGAAGAAGCTTATAGTGATGAGTATCCCCTTGGCACTGTGGCTGCCCAAAGCTATACTCCAGGGACAAAGGTGGCAGAAGGAACAAGTGTTGATTTAGTTATTAGTTTAGGCAGTCAAAACGTCACATATAAATGTAGTTATAGTGTGATTGCACCAGCAGGATATACAGGAGGAACAGCTCAGATTGCAGTCATTCGTGATGATACAGGAGAGATTCTTCATACAGCTTCAACAGAAATATTTCCCTATCCTTTGAACTTAACAGGAATTGCAGGGGAGGATCCAGGGGTTCTTGCCTTGAATGCTACTGTTACCATAACGTATATGACAGATACAAGCGTTCCAGGAGTGGATGAAGCTGGAAATCCCACAGTCATTACTACAACAGAGCAAAGGGCGGAAAATCAGCCTATTCTATTAACAAAAGAATAAGAGGAATTTATGTACGGAAAAATAATAAAAGGAATTGGAGGGTTTTACTATGTCCACAAGCAGGATGGGGGAGAGGGCGCTATTTATGAATGTAAGGCAAAGGGCATTTTCAGAAAATGGAAGAAAAAGCCCCTAGTAGGTGACTTGGTGGATATGGAAGTAATAGATGAGAAGGAAAAAAAGGGAAATATTAGGGAGCTTCTTGAAAGGAAAAATGAGCTCGTCCGTCCAGCAGTAGCCAATATTGATCAGGCAGTTATTTTGTTCTCTATGAAAAAGCCAAAACCAAATTTAAATTTATTAGATCGATTTCTCGTTTCCATGAAGGAAAAAGACTTAGATACTATTTTATGTTTCCATAAAAAGGACATTGTGTCTAAGGAAGAAATAGAAAAAATGTTCCATGTATATAAAGACTGTGGCTCCCCGATTCTTTTTACTAGTGTATATGAAGAAGCAGGTTTAGAAGAGCTTCGGGAGGCTCTCAAAGGAAAAACAAGTACTTTGGCAGGACCTTCAGGGGTGGGGAAATCCTCAGTAATGAATAGTCTTCAATCAGAAAGCTATATGGAAACAGGGGCTGTCAGTAAGAGAATAGATAGAGGGAGACATACAACGAGACATGCAGAAATTATTTTGATTGATCAAGGGACATATCTCATTGATACTCCTGGATTTAGCTCTCTTTACATGCCAGATTTGGAAGCACAGGATCTAAGGTTTTATTATGAAGAATTCAAGGGGATGGAAGGAGAGTGCCGATTTTTAAGGTGTACCCATACCCACGAACCAGATTGTGGGGTAAAGAAAGGACTGGAAGAAGGGAAGCTTTGCCCTATACGTTATAAAAATTATGTACAGCTTTACAAAGAGCTTAAAGAGATAAATAGCAGAAAGTATTAAGTGTGAGAAACTTCTAAGGTGCAAAAAAGGTTAGCTAAGAGGTTTTCAATTTCCAACGTGGATGATTTATGCATCTTGCAGGATATATGGAGATTTCTTTCTGCAAAATATGGGACAAAGGAAAGGGCATTGTTTAGAAAATGAAAAAGTATATAAAAATTGCAAGGCCAGATCACTGGGTAAAAAATGCATTTATTTTGCCTGGGGTGGCCATTGCCATCTTACTGACAGACAGCGTTATTGACGGATTTACTTTTGTCCGTTTACTTTGGGGATTTTTTGCAACTTGTCTCATTGCATCAGCAAATTATGTTATTAATGAATGGTTAGATGCAGAATTTGACCAATATCATCCTACAAAAAAGTTTCGTCCAGTTGTATCCCAGGGGATGAAATTTTCTCTTGTGATGGCAGAGTATGTGTTCCTCATTGGAGCTGGAATTTTTTGCTCAATGAAGGTTTCCATTATTTTTATGGAAATGGAAGTATGGCTTTTGATCATGGGTGTTTTGTATAATGTGAAACCCCTTCGGACGAAAGATATTCCTTATTTGGATGTATTAAGCGAATCGGTCAACAATTTAATTCGACTTCTCCTAGGATGGTTTGTCATTACAGAAGAATATCAGCCTCCCATTAGCATTCTTATTGGCTATTGGATGGCAGGGGCTTTTTTAATGGCTACAAAAAGATATGCGGAATATCGAATGATTGGAAATCCAGAGCTGGCAGGACTGTACCGAAAGTCTTTTTTGTATTATAATGAAAAACTCCTTCTTATTTCTTCCTTCTTTTATGGGATGAGCGCTACTTTTTTTATGGGAATTTTCATGGTCAAATACCGCATTGAATATTTATTAGCAATGCCCTTTTTATTTGGACTTTTTTGTATGTATTTGTATATAAGCTTTAAAGAAGATTCAGCAGTGCAAAAACCAGAGAAGTTATATAGAGAAAAGAAACTTCTAGGTTTTCTCCTTATGTTTATTGCTGTTCTCGTTGCCCTTACGTTTGTAGATATTCCTATTTTAGATTATTATGTGGAGATTCGTTTAATAGGAGTTTGAAATATGCCGGTAAAAATGCATATAGAAAAAAATTTAAAAGAATACAAGGCAGTAATTTTTGATTTGGATGGAACCTTGTACTTTCAAAATCAGCTTCGCATACGCATGGCTATACGTTTGTTGGGATACTATGCCTTTCATCCTTTTCAAATAAAAGATTTAATGCTTTTAAGGAAATTTCGTTTTGTGCGGGAGAAATGGGATACATGGAGAGTTCCAGAAGAATGGAAAACATGGAGTATGGATCAGGCGCAGTATGAATATGTGGCAAAAAAAATGAAAAGTACAAGAGAGCGAGTGGAAAGAATTGTAGAAAAGTGGATGTATGAGCAGCCTTTAAAAACACTTTTTAAATGTAGAGATGAAAAGCTGGCATATCTTATGACTTCCCTTAGAGAAGAAGGAATTCCTGTTCTTGTATATTCCGATTATCCAGTAGAAAAGAAATTAAAAGCTCTTGAAATAAGAGCAGATGGAATGTACTCTGCTCTTGACAAGGAGATTATGAGTCTTAAACCAGAACCAAAGGGACTTATGGAAATTTTAAGACAGTGGAAGCTGAAGCCTTCAGAAGCAGTAATGATTGGAGATAGGGACAGCAAAGATGGCCAAGCAGCCAGAAATGTTGGAATGGATTATATCATTTTAGAGAAGAGAAGGGGGAAGAGAGAATTGCTCTATGAGCAGCTATGGAAATAAGATTGGGATATAGGTAAGACAGCGTATAAATACATACGCTGCCTTGAATTTTATGAATCCCCCAAAGGGAAAGGAAAAAGATACTTAAGAATGGAACAGTAGGAGAAAAAGCAGAAGAATTTACTGCTTAAAAAGATTTGTAATGAGCTTTACCCCATATTTTACATAGTTGGCAAATACTTTTGGTTTAGTAATGCATTGTATGGATTTTTTGAATATATAAGACGGTCTTAAATAAAAATGAAGAAGAATATCTTTTCTAAGTTCCATAAGTTCATCTAGGCTTAAATATTTTGTGCCCTTTAAGCTAGAGTGAAAAAAGTCGCTTCCAAGAACAGAGTCAGCCAACAAGTCTTCCTTTTTACAAATATCATATAAAGGGGTCCCGTAAAAGGGGAGGGCAATGGTTACTTCTATAAAATCTGGATCCATTTCCATAATGAGCTTCTTTGTTGCCAGAATATGTTCTTTTGTTTCCCAAGGAAAACCAATAACAAAGAAACCCCATACAGGAATCCCTACTTCCTTTGCCCATTTTCCAGCTTGTAAATTTTGTTCTAGGGTTGCCCCTTTTTTAATATTTTTTAATATTTCATCACTTCCTGACTCGAAGCCAAAGGCAACAGTAAAACATCCAGCATCTTTCATAAGCTGAAGGGTTTCTTTGCTAAGGGGGTTTACTCTGGAATTAGCTGTAAAGGCAATCTTTTTATGGAGGGGGGACTGAATAATCAGATGACATAGTTCTTTCACCCAGTCGGCGTTGATTGTAAAGGTATCTGCCTTAAAAAAGAAGTTTCGAATGCCGAATTTTTCATAACATTCGGTCATTTCTTCCAACACATTTTGGGGACTACGAGATCGAACCTTTTTACCTGAAATTTCTGGGGTTAAACAAAAGATACAGCGGGATGGGCAGCCTCTTGCTGTTTGAATAGTAGCCATGGGCTCGTTAGTATCTGGTCTTGTATATAAGGCGTTATTCATGAGCTGTCTTGCAGGAAAAGGCTGTTTGTCTAAGTTATCTTCCCATACATGAAAGGGAGTTCTAAGGATGGTTTTGTCCCTTAACCTGAATAAAATATTAGGGACATCCCGAATGTCTCCGATACCCCTTAATGCATAGTCTGCAATTTCTCCTATGGCAAAATCCACTTCTCCTCCGATCATATAATCAATAGAAGACAGATCCAGGAGATCAAGCATTTCCTCAGGAGGATCATAGAAGATAGCTCCTTTTAAAACAATGACAGGATTATAGCGCTTTTTTAAAAGAGCTGCTAATTGAATATCGTCAAAGATCGTTGTGTTCGTTACACTGAGCATAATTAAGTCTGGCTTGAAGTTTTCCATATCCTCATACAAATCTTCTATGGAATCTTTTTGGGTTTGATAGTCCTTTAATTTTACATCATAATTCCTTTGTAATAAAATAGAAGCTCCATAGCCTAAATCATTGCAGGCCCGCATAGCTTGTGCGGATCCATCGTCAATATTTTGTTGACATCGGTCTTCTCCTCTTTGAAAAAGAGGTCCTGGTGGATAGAACAGTAATATTTTTTCCATAAATGGCTCCTTTTCTTCATCTTCTTACATAAAATTATTGTACCTGTGTTGAAAACAGATGTCAAACAATTCTTCTTTACAAGACTATTTTATGTGTATTTTCTTTTGGGGCAGGCACAAAGCTGAGGGAAAATAGGCCATGATTTATACTTGAAAGAGAGGGAAAAGGATTCCTTTTAAGGAAGATTTTTCTTGACAAATATTCTCAATATGATATACTTTGAATATCAAAATAATTTGGTTTTCAAACTATTTGAACATCAAATAGAATTTCTTTGTTAGGAAGGCAAGAAGGTATAAATAGCCAAAAGAAACAGGGAAAAGCAAGAAAGGCATGGATAGAATGATAGGTAAAATATGTGGAACAGGCTCTTATGCGCCAAAGAAAATATTGGACAATCATGATTTGTCCAAATTTATAGATACCAATGATCAGTGGATAAGAGAACGGACTGGGGTGGCAAGAAGACATATCATAGAAGGCGAAACAACGGTTACAATGGCAGTGGAAGCAGCAAACAGGGCCTTAAAGGATGCAGGGGTCAACGCAAAAGACATTGATTTACTCATTGTGACAACTGTATCCTCCAACGTAATTCTCCCTTGTACAGCTTGTGAAGTGCAAAAACAAATTAAAGCGGATAACGCAACATGTTTTGACTTAAACGCAGCCTGCACAGGGTTTTTATTTGCCTATAATACAGTACAGGCGTATATGCAGACCAATATGTACAAAACAGCATTGGTAATTGGAGCAGAAACGTTGTCAGAGTTATTGGATTGGACAGACAGAGGCACATGCATTCTTTTTGGAGATGGGGCAGGTGCAGTAGTTGTTAAAGGAGAAGAGGAAGGGTTTTATTATGGCATAACCCATTCCCAGGGAGAGAAAGGCCAGGCGCTAACCTGTGAGAGCAGACATCAGAAGGGATTTGGAAAGACAATTTTAGAAAGAGACACCATGATGAAAATGGATGGCCAGGCAGTTTTCACCTTTGCTGTGCGAAATGTGCCAAAAGTTATTAAAGAAGTATTAGATAAAGGGAATCTTCATCCAGAGGAAATAGATTATTATATATTGCACCAGGCAAATCAAAGAATTGTGGAAGGGGTAGCAAAAAGGTTGCACATAGATATGGAAAAATTTCCTATGAATTTACAGGAATATGGAAATACCTCTTCTGCCAGTATTCCTATTTTATTAGATGAGTGCAAGAAGAAGGGAGTGTTAAGAGAAGGACAAAAAATCGTAATGGCAGGGTTTGGGGCAGGGTTGTCTTGGGGAGCCAGTGTATTTGATTGGTAATAGAAATTGCTTCTCACTGGTATTTTTATATGAGAAGGTCACAGCAGGAAAGGAAAGGCAGGGTCAATGGAAATGAAAACAGAAATTACAGAACTATTGGGAATTCAATACCCCATTATTCAAGGGGGAATGGCCTGGGTGGCAGAGCATCATCTAGCTTCTGCAGTTTCAAATGCAGGAGGTTTAGGTCTTATTGGGGCGTCCAGTGCAACTTCTGAGTGGGTAAGAGATCAGGTGCGCATGGCAAGGGAAGAAACAAAAAATCCTTTTGGCGTAAATATTATGTTAATGAATCCCCATGCAGATGAGATTGCCAAAGTCATTGTGGAGGAAAGGGTAAAAGTAGTGACAACAGGGGCCGGCAGTCCTGAAAAATACATGAAGATGTGGAAGGAGGCTGGAGTTAAAGTCATTCCGGTCGTAGCTTCTGTTGCAATGGCAAAAAGAATGGAGAGAAGCGGGGCTCATGCAGTAGTAGCTGAAGGCTGCGAAGCAGGGGGGCATATTGGGGAAATTACAACAATGGTATTGGTTCCTCAAATTGTAGATGCAGTAAAGATCCCAGTTATTGCAGCAGGGGGTATTGCTGATGGAAGGGGCATTGCCGCTGCTTTTATGTTAGGAGCAAAGGGGATTCAGGCAGGCACTTGCTTTGTGACGACTAAGGAGTCAATAGTTCATAGTAACTATAAGGAAGCGATCATTAAGGCAAAAGACATTGATTCCAGAGTAACAGGAAGAAGCACAGGACATCCAGTGAGGGCATTAAGAAATCAAATGACAAAGGAGTACTTAAAGAAGGAGCAGGAAGGGGCTTCTTTTGAGGAGTTGGAGCTTCTTACATTAGGGGGGCTTCGAAAGGCAGTATTAGAAGGAGACGTTATCCATGGAAGCGTTATGGCTGGTCAGTGTGCTGGTTTAGTGAAGGAAGAGCTCTCTTGTAAGGAATTAATAGAAAAGCTGGTTAGAGAGACAAAACAATTATTGGAAGGAAGTCCTATGTATGAGTAAAATTGCTTTTGTATTTCCCGGACAAGGAGCCCAAAAGGCAGGTATGGGAAAAGATTTTTATGAGAAAAGTCCAGTGGCAAGGAAAATTTTTGATCAGGCTTCCCAGTCTCTGGAATTAGATATGATAAAACTTTGTTTTGAAAAAAATGATCAATTGGATTTAACAGAATATACCCAGGCGGCTATGGTTACCACTTGTCTTGCCATGGCAAGGGAGGTAATGGACAGAGGATTAAAGCCAGATGTAACGGCAGGGCTTAGCTTAGGGGAATACTGTGCCATTGCAGTGGCAGGAGGGTTTGTAGATGAAGATGCCATAAAACTTGTGCGTAAAAGAGGAATGCTCATGCAAAATACAGTTCCTAAAGGAAAAGGGGCTATGTCAGCAATTATGGGTATGGAGGGAAAAGACATTGAAAAGGTTTTAGAAGAAATAGAGGGAGCTTTTATTGCAAATTATAACTGTCCAGGGCAGATTGTCATTACTGGTTACACAGAAGCTGTTTTAGAGGCAAAGGAACGTCTCCTCCAATCAGGGGCAAAGAAGGCGATGATGTTAAATGTAAGTGGACCTTTCCATTCTCCTCTTTTGCAGGAAGGGGGAGAGAAACTTTTAAAGACTTTAGAGACCGTTCCTACAACGCCTTTGCACATTCCTTATGTAACCAATGTGACAGGGGAATTTGTAGAAAATATAGAAGAGACGAAAGATCTTTTGGTAAGACAGATGTCTTCTCCAGTAAGATGGCAGCAAAGTGTGGAAAAGATGATAGAAGAAGGTGTAGACAGTTTTGTGGAAATTGGCCCAGGGAGAACGTTAACAGGGTTTCTAAAGAAAATCAATAGTTCTGTAAAGAGATATAACATTGGAACAGTAGAAGAGATGGAAAAGGTTGTTGGAGAAATTGTAGGATAGGAGAGTATATGTTAGAAGGAAAAATTGCAATGATAACAGGAGCAGGAAGGGGAATTGGAAGAGAAATTGCCATAGAAATGGCAAAACAGAGGGCAAAGGTTATTATTAATTACAATGGTTCTAAGGAAAGAGCCAGGGAAGTGGAGGACTATATAAAAAGTCAGGGGGGAGAGGCAGAAGCTATCCAATGTGATGTATCCCAGTTTGAGCCCTGTAAAAACTTTATTCAGGAAGTAGTGGATAAATATAAGAGAGTGGACATTTTAGTAAATAATGCAGGCATTACAAGGGATAACTTATTAATGAAAATGTCAGAAGAAGATTTTGATAAGGTTATAGAAGTGAACTTAAAAGGAACCTTTCATTGTATGCGTTTTGTTTCCAGACAAATGCTAAAACAAAGATCAGGACGAATTATTAACATAACTTCTGTTGTAGGAGTAGCTGGCAATGGGGGACAGGCAAATTATGCAGCGTCCAAAGCAGGAGTCATTGGTCTGACAAAATCAGGAGCAAGGGAATTGGCCAGCAGGGGTATTACAGTAAACGCCATTGCTCCAGGATTTATTGAGACAGATATGACAGGAGCTTTGTCCGAGGGAGTAAAGGAAGGCTCCATTGCCCAAATACCCTTGAGATTTTTCGGTTCCCCAGAGGATGTCGCTCATACCGCTGTGTTTCTAGCTTCTCAAAAAGCTAGGTATATTACAGGTCAAGTGATTCATGTAGACGGTGGGATGGTCATGTAGAAAGGTATGGTTTTCGTATGAAAAGAAGAGTTGTAGTAACTGGTCTAGGAGCTGTGACCCCTATTGGGAATAACGTAGGCCAGTTTTGGGAAAGTATTAAAAAGGGTGTAGTGGGCATTGGACCTATTACAAAATTTGATGCATCCCAATATAAAGTAAAAATAGCAGCAGAAGTAAAAAATTTTTCCCCAAAGGACTATATGGATCCAAAGTCCGCAAAGAGAATGGAACTTTTTTCCCAGTATGCAGTGGCAGCGGCAAAGGAAGCGCTTGCCGATTCTAAATTAGAGATGGAAAAGGAAGATCCATATAGGGCAGGAGTCATTGTAGGATCTGGAATTGGAAGCTTACAAGTAATAGAAAAGGAATATACAAAAATTGTAGAAAAAGGGCCATCCAAAGTGAATCCTTTAATGGTTCCTTTAATGATTTCCAACATGGCTGCTGGCAATATAGCCATCCAGCTGGGATTTCGGGGGAAATGCACAAACGTGGTAACTGCCTGTGCTTCTGGCACTAATTCCATTGGTGATGCCTTTCGGGCCATTCAATATAATGATGCGGATTTCATGCTGGCAGGAGGGGCAGAAAGTTCTATCTGTCCAACAGGAGTGGCAGGGTTTTCTGGCTTAACTGCCTTGACAACAAGGGAAGATCCAAAGAGGGCTTCCATTCCCTTTGATAAAGAAAGAAGTGGCTTTGTCATTGGAGAAGGGGCAGGGATTGTTATGCTAGAAGAACTGGAACATGCAAAAAGGAGAGGGGCAAAAATTTATGGGGAAGTAGTAGGATATGGATCGACAGAAGATGCATACCATATCACCTCCCCCTTAGAAGATGGCAGCGCTGCGGCTAAGGCAATGCTCCTTGCTATGGAGGAGGCAGATATCTTTCCAGAACAGGTTGGGTATATCAATGCCCATGGCACAAGCACCCATCATAATGATTTATTTGAGACAAGAGCAATTAAGACAGCCTTTGGCCATAAGGCAAAAGATCTCATCATTAACTCTACCAAATCCATGATTGGCCATTTACTTGGGGCAGCAGGGGGGGTAGAATTTATTACATGTGTGAAGTCTGTAGAGGAAGGCTTTATACATCAAACAATGGGAACTGTGGAGACAGACGAGGAGTGCGATTTAAATTATGCCATAGGAGCGCCAGTGAGAAAGGATATTCACTATGCTATGTCCAATTCTTTAGGATTTGGAGGACATAATGGGACGCTTTTGATTAAAAAGTATGAGGAAGAATAGGAAAAAGGAAGGACATGCAAAGATGGAATTTGAACAGATGATCACATTAATTAAAACCGTTTCTGATTCAACACTCACTGCATTTAAATATGAGGAAAAAGGAGTAAAAATTACACTTGAAAAAAAGATATCCCAAGAAGGGAGTCAAAAAACCTTGGTTTCCTCATCCATCATAGAAGGACAAGGAGAGAAGACAGTTGCTGCTACAGCAGTAAGCAGCCATACGCCTTCCTTGGAAGAAGGGAAGGAACAGGAATTTTCTTCCTTGGAAGGGCATATTGTCCACTCTCCTCTAGTAGGAGTCTTTTATGCAGCTCCCTCAGAGGAAGCAGAGCCTTTTGTGAAAAAGGGGGACATTGTCCAGAAGGGCCAAACTTTAGCTATTGTGGAGGCAATGAAGCTAATGAATGAAATTGAAAGTGACTATGATGGGACAGTAGTGGAAATATTGGTGGAAAACGGGCAGGCAGTGGAATATGGACAGCCTTTATTCCAAATATCTTAAATATTTCTGTAGCTTTGGGAAGATTCATTCCAAATTGAGAAAGGAATGGGAGGACAATGAATCATTTAGATATTAAAAAAATACAAGAAATTATTCCCCACAGGCATCCCTTTTTGCTTGTGGATTTTATAGAAGATTACCAGCCAGGGGAGTATGCGGTAGGGTATAAATGTGTCACCTATACAGAGTCATTTTTTCAAGGGCATTTTCCAGAGGAACCAGTTATGCCAGGTGTACTTATTATAGAAGCATTAGCTCAGGTAGGAGCCGTTGCCATTTTGTCTAAAGAGGAAAACAAAGGAAAAATCGCTTATTTTGGAGGGATTTCCAAGTGTAAGTTTAAGGGAAAAGTAGGGCCTGGAGATAAATTAAAACTGGAGACAAAGATTATAAAACAAAAAGGACCAATGGGAATTGGAGAAGCATTCGCCAGCGTGGATGGCCGCACTGTGGCTGTTGGAGAGCTGACGTTTATGGTAGGATGACAGAAAGGGAGAAGGGCGTGAGCGCTTTATGATTAAAAAAGTATTGATTGCAAATAGGGGAGAAATAGCCGTCCGGATTATAAGGGCCTGCAGGGAAATGGGAATTGAAACAGTTGCCGTTTACTCAGTGGCAGACAAAGAAGCTCTCCATACACAGTTGGCAGATGAGGCAATTTGCATTGGTCCTCCACCGTCTACGGAAAGCTATTTATGCATGGAACAAATATTAAGCGCTACCTTAGTTTCAGGAGCTGATGCAATCCACCCAGGATTTGGTTTTTTATCAGAGAATAGTAAATTTGCCCAGCTTTGTGAGCAATGTCATATCACATTCATTGGACCAAACGCAGAAGTGATAGAAAAAATGGGGGATAAAGCAAAAGCCAGAGAGGTGATGGAAAAGGCAGGGGTTCCCATTATACCAGGAAGTAAGGGAGCTATTTACAAAGTGGAAGAGGGGAAGAGAGAAGCAAAAGAGATTGGATATCCTGTTATTGTGAAAGCAGCCCTTGGCGGGGGAGGAAAAGGAATGCGGGTTGCTTATAAGGAAGAGGAATTTGAGGCATGTTTTACAACGGCCCAAAAGGAGGCAAGAAATGCATTTGGAGATGACAAAATGTATATAGAACATTTTGTGGAGAATCCAAGGCATATTGAGTTTCAAATATTGGCCGATGAACATGGACATATTATACATTTAGGAGAAAGAGATTGCTCTATTCAAAGAAACCATCAAAAAATGATCGAGGAAGCTCCTTCAACAGCTATAGATGACTCCTTGAGGGAAAAAATGGGGGAGGCAGCAGTAAGAGCAGCGAAAGCTGCGGACTATGTTAATGCAGGCACAATAGAATTTCTTCTGGAAAAAACAGGAGCTTTTTACTTTATGGAAATGAATACAAGAATACAGGTAGAGCATCCAGTGACAGAATGGGTAACAGGAATAGACTTAATCAAAGAACAGATAAAAATAGCCTCTGGACTTGAGATGAAATGGGAACAAAAAGATATCCAATTAAAAGGCCATGCCATTGAGTGCCGGATTAATGCAGAATGTCCAGAAGAAAACTTTCGGCCTTCTCCAGGGCGGATTACCGATGTCTATCTTCCAGGAGGGCAGGGGGTACGTATGGATACAGCCATTTATAATGGATATGTAGTTCCTCCTTATTACGATTCCATGCTGGCAAAACTAATTGTACATGGAAAATCTAGGGAGGAGGCCATTGCAAAAATGAGAAGTGCTCTGGGAGAAGTAATCATAGAAGGAATCCATACAAATGTGGATTTCCAGTATTCCATTATGGAACATGAAGATTATCAGGCAGGAGAGTATAATATTGATTTTATTGAAAAGGTTCTTAAGAAGGAAAAAGGATGATGGGATGGATAGAATATGAAGCTGAACGAAGTGTTTAAAAAAACAAAACGGTATATTGCACTACCTGAAGCTGCCACAGAAGAGGAAAGGTCAAATGCAAAAAAGGCTTCAAAGCCCATTGTGCCTCATGGGCTTTTAAAAAAATGCAACGTGTGTAAGGCAGCAATTATTGCAGAGGATGCGAAAAGGGACTATTATATTTGTCCTAAATGCGGCAGTTATTTTCGGATGCATGCATATCGAAGAATGGAGATGATACTAGATGAAGGTTCCCTAGAAGAATGGGATAGGGGACTTTCATCTGGAAATCCATTAAAATATAAAGATTATGAGGAAAAGGTGAATATTTTAAGGGAAAAGACAAGACTCGATGAAGCAATTATTACAGGAACAGGAAGAATCCATGGCATGGAAGTGGTAATCGGAGTCTGTGATGGAAGGTTTATGATGGCCAGCATGGGAAAGGTTGTTGGGGAAAAAATAGCAAAGGCAGTGGAAAAGGCAACAAGGAAGAGACTGCCTGTTATTTTATTTGCCTGCTCTGGGGGAGCCAGAATGCAGGAAGGAATAGTTTCTCTTATGCAAATGGCAAAGACGGCCTCTGCCTTAAAAAGGCATAGTGACGTAGGGCTTTTATACATTAGTGTCCTGACAGATCCTACAACAGGGGGAGTTACTGCTAGCTATGCTATGCTTGGAGATGTTATTTTAGCAGAGCCTGGAGCTCTCATAGGATTTGCAGGACCTAGGGTTATTGAGCAGACAATTGGTG
>CANOLZ010000023.1 GCA_947567075.1 uncultured bacterium | reverse complement strand
GAACATGGGAGCTATTGTAAAGGAATATTCTTCCAAAGAGGCAGCCATCCTCTCCCTCCAGGCAGGGGCAGATGTGATACTCATGCCAGACAACTTTCAGGAAGCTTACGAAGGAGTTATAAAGGCTGTGGAAGAGGGAATTTTGTCCCAGGAAAGAATAGATGAATCATTAAGGAGAATATTTTATGTAAAGTATCAGATAAAAGCAAGGATGGAAAGTGACACAATAGAGGCTTTGGGAAAGTAGAAAACAGTCTGCGTTATTTTAAGGGAGGTTATGTATGAGTTTATTAATTAAAGATACCACAAGGGAAGAGAGGGAACAAATTATCCGACAATCTTTAGACTGTGGCGGGGGATGTGAGAATTGTTCCTCCTGCTGGCTTGGAGGAGGCAGTCCCTTTGAAATGTATGAGGATTATATAGAAGGAAAAAGGGAAATCGCTCAAATAAATGCAGATTATCGGGCTCGTTATCAGAGGGGCTAGAGTGAGGAGAAGTTCATGTTGAATCAGTTCTCAAGAACGGAATTGCTTTTAGGAAGAGAGGCAATGAATAAGTTAAAAAAATCCAGAGTTGCTATTTTTGGAATTGGCGGCGTTGGAGGATATACATGTGAAGCTTTAGTAAGAAGCGGGGTGGGGGCCTTTGACTTGATAGATGATGATAAGGTTTGCCTGACAAACTTGAATCGGCAAATTATTGCCAACAGAAGGACTGTAGGTCAATATAAGGTGGACGTAATGAGTGAGCATATTCTAGGAATCAATCCAGAAGCAGATGTGAGAATACATAAATGCTTTTTTCTGCCGGAAAATGCAGGAGATTTTTTCTTTGAGGAATATGACTACTTAGTGGATGCAGTAGATACAGTGACAGCAAAAATTGAACTTGTTATGAAAGCTAAGGAAAAAGGGGTTCCCATTATAAGCAGTATGGGGGCTGGGAATAAGCTGGATGGAAGCCGCTTTACAGTCTCTGATATTTATAAAACAAAAGTTTGTCCTCTCGCAAAGGTGATGAGAAGGGAATTAAAGAAAAGGGGAGTGAAGAAGTTAAAAGTAGTGTATTCTGATGAAATCCCTATTCAGCCCATGGAAGACATGGCAATCAGCTGCAAAAAAAATTGCATCTGTCCTCCAGGGACAGAGCGTAAATGTACGGATCGAAGAGCTATACCAGGAAGCGTTGCCTTTGTTCCCTCAGTGGCAGGACTCATTATGGCAGGCGAGGTAGTGAAGGACTTAGTGAAGGATGTATAGGTTGCTAGAACGGAGTGAACAATGGAAATTACAGTACAGGAGTTACATCTGTGGAAAGAAGAGGACTATCAAATCATTGATATACGGAGTAAAGTGGAAGCTTCCCATGGAAGGATTATAGGCGCTGTCCATTTGCTGCCAGATGAAATAGAAGGAAATCCAGCAGTGGATTTTGAAAGGAAATTAGTCATATGCTGCAGCAGGGGGGAATTTAGTGAGGAAGTTGCAGAAGAACTGTCAGAAAAGGGGTATGATGCAGTAAGTCTATCTGGAGGATATTTGGCTTGGCTTCTTGATAAAATGCAAAGGGAAAAGGAAGAGAAAGTTTCCTCCCCAGGAAGGGATTTTATATCCTCTATAAACATGGAGGATGAGAGAAGAGCAGAGCAGAGTATACGAAAGAAATTTAAAAAAAAGATTTGGACGAAATTTACAAAGGCAATTAATCAGTATGAGCTTGTAAAAGAAAAGGACCATATCGCTGTATGTATTTCTGGTGGAAAGGATTCCATGCTTATGGCAAAGCTGTTTCAAGAGCTAAAAATTCACAATAAATTTTCCTTTGAAGTGAAGTTTTTAGTCATGGATCCTGGATATAGTCCAATGAATCGAAAAATTATAGAGGAAAATGGGAAGAAATTGGACATTCCCATAACTATATTTGAATCGAATATTTTTGACTCTGTTTACCATGTGGAAAAGTCTCCCTGCTATCTATGCGCAAGAATGAGGAGAGGGTATTTATACAGTTATGCAAAAGAGTTAGGCTGCAATAAAATTGCGCTGGGACATCATTATGATGATGTCATTGAAACAATACTCATGGGTATGCTGTACGGGGCTCAAATACAGACAATGATGCCAAAGCTTCATAGTGTGAACTTTGAGGGGATGGAACTTATACGTCCTCTTTATCTGATCAGGGAAGATGACATAAAGGCTTGGAGGGATTATAATGACCTGTATTTTATACAATGCGCCTGTAAGTTTACAGATACTTGTTCCACGTGCAGTAATGAGGAAAACCAGTCGAAACGCATAGAAATAAAAGAGCTTATAAAACAGTTAAAAAAGACAAATCCCTTTGTGGAAGGAAATATTTTCAAAAGTGTGGAAAATGTAAACATAGATACCGTTGTTTCTTATAAACAAAAGGGAGAAAAACATCATTTTTTAGATGAATATGATGAAGGATAAATAGACAGCTATATATTGTGCCAAAAAAAGAGATACATTCCCTGTCCCTAGTTATGAGAATAAGGAGATGAAAAGAGTTGGAAGTTACAGAGCTACTCCTTCAGAAATCAAGAATTGTGCCACAGTCAGGCATTTGGGACGTTCCATATCCAGACTTAAAAAATCTTTGTCCCCTGTCAGTATGATGTGGACACCATAAAGTATGGCAGCATTTAGAATAGACTGGTCTTTCCCATCCCGTATCCATTTTTGTGGATGGGATACAGGGGGAATTAACTTATAAGATAACTCTGTCAGCAATATGTCCCCATGGGGCAGAGCTTGTGGAGCTTTCCTATTAAGCACTTCTTGAAACTCTGCCATATTCTGGTCGCATAAGATCATTTCGTGATTTTCAACAGTATAGATCAATGCCTTTGCAGGTTTGGAATGTGGAAACAGCATAGCAGAAATCAGAATGTTGGTATCCACAAGTATTTTCAATCTTTTTCCTTTCCCAAGGCGCTTTGTGAACTGCCTTTACGTACTTTGTCAATCAATGCCTGTACATCATCCTCATTGTACACATCCATCTGTTCAGCAACTCCCTCAAATGCTTTCTGAGCTTTATAAATAGCTTGTGAGGAGGCGTTTTTGACGACAACCTCACCGTTTGTTTTTTGGAAAAACAATATTTTATCACCGGGTTTCAGACCTAGAAGGCGGCGTATCTCGGCAGGCACAGTAATCTGCCCGTTGGCAGAAATTTTTGCTAAGTTCATAGAAACCATCCTTTCTCAAGGCTGTACCATTTGGCACAGTGGTATATACAGATTTCTTGAAATCTAAAAAATTTTTTAGATTCTTTCTTTTATTATATCCAAAAACCAGAAGAATGTAAATGGATTTTAAAAAGGTTTTACAATTAGTGAGGTGAGGGGGTGAAAGTCAAGATAAATAAGGAAAGTTCAAACATATGACCTAGGTCCTTCATCATGATTATAAAAATCTTTAAAGTATACTTTAAGTATTTCCCACAAGCAAATAAACTGTTTTATGAAAATTTTTCCATTTTGTTTTATCCTCCATAATAAGTTTGTCATAAGGACTTAAAAAAAAAATTTAAAGCATACTACATGAAAACTTTTTTGATTGTTCAACTCTTTTAAAAAGTCATACAGATCATCATAGTAACATTTAACAATAAATTTATAAAACGTAAGAGACATTTGTCCAACTGCTTTGCCATATAAACACTAAACAGTATCACCAAAATTTTTGTTACTGAGATCAGAATCGGAATCTATAAGTATATTTTATTTAAGAATATGGGAA
Organism: uncultured bacterium; assembly: GCA_947567075.1. Classification (GTDB taxonomy): domain Bacteria; phylum Bacillota; class Clostridia; order Lachnospirales; family Lachnospiraceae; genus MGBC165282. The sequence goes on along the minus strand of CANOLZ010000023.1, from coordinate 22,745 downwards.
TTACGGTAATTACATCATGATTTTAAATAAAAAATAGCCAGAGCTGTTAATAGCTTTTTACAACTTGTTTTAATTCGTAAAAGTTTTTTTTCAGTAAAAATATATGGAAGGAATGATTATGACTGAATAATAAATTCTTGATTTTGTCTTTTTCTTTAGTATTAGCTTTAAAATAGGAGTATAATTCAAGCAGTACACAAGAAAATAAATAGATAATTTATAATTGTATAATATTTCCATTATTTTTACAGAGGTGAATAGAAGTATGGTCATACAATTTTCTGTGATCAAAAGGATTTAAAATATTAGAGATTTTCTATAAAAGTAAGTGGAAAATGTAATTAAAGAGGGGGCACACCCTTTTATTTCAAAAAAGTATTGGTATTCCAAGCTTTCTATGGAGCGGGAGCAGCTTTTACAGGTAGAGATTTTTGTCTATGAAACGGACAGAAAGATACAGGGATTCATCGGTATGGTAGATAAGCATATTGCAGGAATCTGTATAGATACTGTCTGCTCTCTTGGAATGTGTGCAGAACGAAACACAGTTGTTATGTCAAATGGAGCTGTAGTTTTATTTTGTGGTGCTCACTTTGAATTTATGATGAAGTTAGATGAAGGGGCAGGCGAAATGGAAATTCTTATCGATTATGTGAGAATGTAATTAAAACAGTTAAAAGAGTTATTTCCAAATTGGCGGAAAAGGAGAGGTATTTAAAAATGAAATAGGTGTAGCTTATGTCAGGTTATATTGCTGTGACAAACTAGAAGCAAAAAAAATCAAGGAAATTGTCAGGAAATCTATCACATTGGCAGTATATCTGTTGTAGGATTAAAAGCAAAACCCGTTTTTTTGCAGCAGACAATACAGAGGATATAGAAAGACATCTGGCAGTACGTGATTATTTACGAACTCATAAAAAAGATAGGGATGAATATGGCAGATTAAAAGAAAAGCTTGCCCTTGCATTTCCAAATGATATTAATGGATATTGTGATGGCAAAAATAGCTTTATGAAAGAGTTGGAGAAAAAAGCGATTTTGTGGAAACGAATGGAGGAACAGAAGTGAGAAAAGTAGTGTTATTTATCGCAATGAGCCTTGATGGATATATTGCAGACAGCCATGGTGGAATTGAATGGTTGAATGGGCAAGGAAATGATGATGAAAATATGAACACATATTCTGAGTTTGCAAAAAATATTGATACGGTTTTGATGGGATGGAATACATATCATCAAGTTGTTACAGAACTTTCCCCAACGGAATGGGTGTATGGAGATTTGACAGCTTATGTGTTTACACATAACAAGAGTTACTCCACAAAACAAATCTGTTTTACGGACGAAGACCCGACAGACCTTTTAAAAATACTAAAGGGGCAGAAGGGAAAGGATATTTGGATTTGCGGTGGGGCTAACCTTATTGGGCAGTTAATGGGTGAGAATATGGTAGATATGTATTATATATCTATAATTCCTGTTCTTTTAGGAGGAGGTATTCGCCTTTTTGGAGATTTCCCAAAACAACAGGAATTACGTTTAGTTAAAACACAAAGTTATAATGGAATTGTAGAGCTGATTTATGAACGCAAATAATCTTTGCACTGTCTGAAATACAAAGAGAAAAGTTGAATTAAAGTGGAAAATTTGTAAATAGTTGTTATGAGAAAACCAACTGTTTTAGATGCAGAACCAATAAACATGTGAGTTGAACTATTCTTTGTTAAGTAGACAGAAAAAAACAAAATTTTTACGGCCAATCCTATTTTTTTGGTTGGCAAAATCTTCATGCAGCATCTTTTAAATAGCTCTGGGGCTCTATCCATGTGATACAATTTAGATGTTTTTGATAGAGGCAATCCAGGAAGGGCTCCAACTTCCAATAGAATATTGTTACAATGTTACTAATAAGCAGTTCCTTGTGTGCATCATAAGTTTCAATCTATCTAAATAATATAAGCTAAATATAGGTAGTGTTTTACAAATATACTTCAAATGAGAAACTTGTTCCTCATTTTCTGTTTTAAGATCAAGTAATCTAAATATATATTTAACATGAACTGGAAACCCAGTCTCCATGCTTTTTAATAATTCATAAAATCTGCTCTAAAATTTTCAGATTGATTCCCCAAAAGGTTGAAAATAGTAAGTTTTATATTGCCAATATTAGCAAAGCATACTTTCCACATAACTCTGCTTGAGGATACAATCAGATCCTATTTCCTGCTTCATTTTTTTAAAAGCCATGATATCATCATAAAAAGTGGGGTTACATCAAATATTTTGTCCCATATGATTTGTTTTAGGGCTGCTCCTTTGATAAAATGCATTGTACAGTTTCCCATATTGGGTTTGCTCTTTGCATAGTGGGAATGGTCTTGACCTTTCCAGAAACTTTTACAGGAAGAGAAGTGTAGTTTACTTCCGCAATCCTCTTTCTCAGCCTGTGGGATTTGGAATAACTTTTGAAGTTCACTTTATGCCCGTAATAGCACTTTCATGCCATGGATGCAGATTTTTGGGAAGAGATTTTCTTTTCTACTTATTGCATAATGCTTTTCTTGCTCATACACAAATCAAAAATCCATTTCGTTACAGTGGTGGCTTTTTCATTTACAATCCAATTCTTTTTGGAGGCAGAGTTGACTATGTAATTATAGGGCAGTTTTGAGAGAAATTTTTCGAACAGTTTTCCTTATCCTTTGTACTATGGGGAAAGAGCTAAATGAAAGGAAAAAGTACCTTGATTTTCTATTCGCTTTATGATATTATTGTAAAAACGGTTTGGAACGCTCCCGTACACAAAGGCTATTTGTGTACAGGAGTTTTTTGTTGTTTTATAAAATGATTAAAAGGTGTTTGGATCTGCTATTCTTTCAGATTTTATTGGCAATCTCGGAGCCTTAATGGATAATAGGGAAAAAATATGATAGACAAAAATATTTTCAGGGATTTTTTGAGATATGTATCACTGAATATCTTAGGACAGATGGCGTATTCCTGCTATACATTGGTGGATACCTTTTTTGTGTCTGCCAGTTTGGGGGCAAATGGTTTAACCGCTCTCAATCTTGCGTTTCCTGTGTTTTGCCTTATCAATGGGATAGGGCTGATGATTGGTATGGGTGGTGGGACAGGGTATTCCATCTTAAAAAGCCGTGGAGAAAACAAAGAAGCGTATTCCGTTTTCACAAATGCAGTTTATATTGTTCTGTTTTTTTCAGCTTTGTTTGTGCTGTCGGGGGTTTTTTTGTCTAGTGTTGTCACTAAAAAACTGGGGGCTGATAATACGGTATTTTCCATGACAAATACCTATCTTCGGGTTCTGCTGTTGTTTGCACCTGCCTTTCTGATGAATAATCTTCTGCATTGCTTTGTACGGAATGATGGTAGCCCGTCGCTTTCCATGGCGGCAATGATTATTGGAAGCATGTCCAACATAGTGCTCGATTATGTTTTCATCTTTCTATTCCATATGGGGATATTTGGCGCAATTCTTGCCACAGGTTTAGCCCCTGTCATAAGTTTAGCAGTATTAGTATCTTATTTTATCCATAGAAAGAATGGATTCCCTTTTATGAAATTCTCACTAGACATGAAGGGTGTATTAAGGATTTTATCAATCGGTGTGTCATCCCTTGTCACCGAACTGACTTCGGGGATTGTCCTGCTTTTGTTTAATTTCATTATCCTTCACTTGGCGGGAAATACTGGTGTGGCGGCTTTTAGTGTTATTACAGTAATCTCACTTGTGGTTGTCGCCGTATATACAGGACTTTCACAGGGAATCCAGCCGCTTCTTTCTTTAAACCATGGAACAGGGAACAGGCAAAATGTAAAAGTTGTATGGAAATATGCAATGATTACAATGCTGCTCCTGTCAAGTATAATCTATTCTACAATATTTTTTTGTGCTCCACAGCTTGTTTTTATTTTTAATAATGAACGGAATGCAGTATTACAGGAGTTTGCGGTAATGGGACTAAAGTTATATTTTCTTGTCTGCCCATTCATGGGATTTAACATTCTTACGGCAACTTATTTTACATCAACGGAGCATCCTCATCCGGCACAAATTATTTCACTGCTAAGAGGATTTATCGTCCTTTTGCCAGTAGCCTTCCTGCTTTCTTCACTCTTAAAAATGACAGGGGTATGGTGTGCTTACCCACTAACGGAATGTATAGTTGCATTGACAGGGGCAGTGTTCTATATCTTACAAAAAAAGAAAAAGGCACATTGAGGATAACGAAGTAAAAGTAAAGAACAAATACTTTGCAGACGAATAAAGTTGCCAGTTCCTGTTTTGAAAGCTGTCCAGTCCTGTATAGATGCTCTTTGCTATAGTCCAGACAGGCAGTTCTGCATTACACTTTTTTTTGAAACTACGAAATTATATATTTCCATATATGGACTTAAAATGAGTTTCTCTTGCTGTTGAATCATAAAAATACCGCCTATATTTGCTATACGTTAAATAGCAATATAGGCGGTATTATCTATTTTTTCAGCGCTCATGTTAGAGGGGGGACAGGGAAAAAGGTGTAATATTTAAAATCAATCATACGATTAACCGTATCCTTACTATAGTTCACTGTATAGAAAATTATTTTATATCTCCCAATAGCAAAAATATATTTTTTACATCACTAAATATTAAAATTAGAAAACATAGATTAATTTTATTTCATAAATAGTATGACAAAGTCTGCAAGCAGGGAGAAATCCCTTGTATACTGAATTTTTTGACGGAGAGTGTGGGATTCGAACCCACGTGCCCAGTAAAGGACAACTGCATTTCGAGTGCAGCTCGTTATGACCACTTCGATAACTCTCCAGAAAACAAATTCAGTATATCATAAAAGATAATGGGATGGAAGTACTTAACCAAAAATTCCATAAAATAAAAACGGTTGTAGGGGGAACAGAAATAATATATAATAAACACGATAGACAGAAGGAATATTATGGATTTCCATAGTCATAAAAGGAGGACAGAATCCTATGAAGAGAATTGGAATGTTGACAAGCGGCGGTGACTGCCAGGCATTAAACGCAGCAATGCGGGGAGTAGTAAAGTCTCTGCTTAATGGCGAGGAACAAGTGGAGATTTACGGGTTTGAAGAAGGGTATAGAGGATTAATTTATGGAAATTACAGAATGCTTACAGGAAGAGACTTTGCAGGTATACTCACAAAGGGAGGGACGATACTTGGAACTTCCAGAACTCCCTTTAAGCTTATGAGGGAACCAGACGAGAACGGCCTGGATAAAGTTGAGGCAATGAAGCATAATTATTATAAGCTTAATTTAGACTGTTTGGTTATTCTTGGGGGAAATGGCACACATAAATCGGCAAACATGCTAAAGGGAGAAGGGCTAAATGTTGTCACTTTGCCTAAAACTATTGACAATGATCTTTGGGGAACGGACATGACCTTTGGTTTTCAAAGCGCTGTGAACATAGCAACTGACGCTATTGATTACATTCACACAACGGCTGCATCCCATGGAAGAGTATTCATTGTAGAAGTAATGGGACACAAGGTAGGCTGGCTGACTCTGAATGCAGGAATTGCAGGAGGTGCAGATATTATTTTAATTCCTGAAATTCCTTATGACATTAAGAAAGTGGTAAATGCTATTGAGAAAAGAAAGAAAAATGGCAGCAGTTTTACGATTTTAGCAGTGGCAGAGGGGGCTATATCTAAAGAGGACACAAAACTCTCTAAAAAAGAACTGAAAGAAAAACATAAAAATGCAAAATATCCTTCGGTTTCTTATGAAATAGCTGCAAAGATTCGGGAGAAAACAGGTCAGGAAGTGAGAGTGACCGTTCCAGGGCATACCCAAAGGGGAGGAAGCCCCTGCCCGTATGACAGAGTGTTTGCCACAAGGCTGGGGACCGAGGCTGCTAAGCTCATAAAAAATGGAGAGTATGGCTACATGATTGGCATTAAGAACAGAGAATTAGTGAAAGTTCCCCTTGAGGAAGTAGCTGGTAAGCTAAAAATGGTGTCGCCAGATGCATCAATTGTCCAGGAGGCAAAAGCAGTGGGCATTAAATTTGGAGATTAAACAAAAGCCTGGAGGTAAAAAATGTCTTATACTGCTCTATATCGCAAATTCCGGCCCCAGAGTTTCATAGATGTGAAAGGTCAGGAACATATTGTCACTACTTTAAAAAACCAAATTAAGGCAGACAGGATTGGACATGCTTATTTATTTTGTGGAACGAGAGGAACAGGAAAAACAACCATTGCAAAAATATTTGCAAAGGCAGTAAACTGTGAATCGCCTATAGAGGGCAGCCCTTGTGGGAAGTGTAAAAGCTGTCGCACTATTTTGGCAGGGGCGTCTATGAATGTGATAGAAATTGACGCTGCGTCCAATAACGGAGTGGACAGCATTAGGGAAATTCGGGAAGAAGTTGCCTATTCCCCAGCAGAGGGAAAGTATAAAGTCTATATTATTGATGAAGTTCATATGCTGTCTATAGGAGCTTTTAACGCATTGTTAAAAACATTAGAAGAGCCTCCTTCTTATGTTATCTTTATTTTGGCCACAACAGAAGTTCATAAAATTCCAGTGACTATACTGTCTCGGTGTCAGAGATATGATTTTCGAAGAATCACAATGGATACCATGATAGAGCGTCTGAAAGATTTAATGGACATAGAACAGGTGAAAGTAGAGGAGAAAGCCTTTCGCCTTATTGCAAAAACAGCAGATGGATCGATGAGGGACGCTCTTAGTCTCCTCGAACAGTGTACAGGGTTTTATTTTGGCCAAGTGCTCACCTATGACAAAGCTTTGGAAGTGCTGGGGGCAGTGGATACAGGGGTATTTAGCAGACTCTTATCTTTTCTGTTAAAGAAAGATATTTTATCTTCTATTAGACTCTTAGAGGAAATAGTAATGCAGGGCAGGGAACTAAACCAATTTGTTCTGGATTTTACCTGGTATTTAAGAAATCTGCTGCTAGTAAAGGCTTCCCATGAAATGGAAGATGTGATAGACATGTCTTCAGAAAATTTGAGCCGTTTAAAGGAAGAAGCAGAGCTCATAGAAATGAATACATTACTTCGGTTTATTCGAATTTTTTCAAAACTGTCAGGACAGATAAGGTTTGCAGTGCAAAAGCGGGTTGTTATCGAAATAGCATTAATAAAAGTATGTACACCGAATATGGAAGAAAATTTAGATTCTTTGACAGAGCGAATAAAAACTTTAGAAGAGAAAATGCAAAAGGGCTCCTTTGAATTGGCTGTCAGTAATCCAAAAGAAAGGATAGAAAAAGAGGAAAGGAAAAGGGAGAAAGTCCCTTTGCCTAAAGCTTTACCTGAGGATATTAAGGAGGTTGTTAAAAATTGGAGCTCTATTGTAGGTACAATGGAACCTCTCTTTCAAAATGCTTTAAAAGGAGTTCAGCTTAGCGCACAAGGGGATAAGCTTTTAATTGTAACAGATAAAAAGCTAACTGCTACTTGTTTTGGGCAGGAAGAACATAGGAAAGAGCTGTTACATGCAATTGAGAATAAGATTCAAAAAAAAGTGGATGTAAGCATTAAAAAACTGGAAACAGGTCAGGAGTTTGATGAGGCATATCCAGATATTTCTAAAATAATTCATATGGATATAGAAATAGAAGATTAGCGGGAAATGGAGGACGGCTATGGCAAAAAGAGGAAGTTTTCCTGGAGGGGGTATGCCAGGAAACATGAATAATTTAATGAAACAGGCTCAAAAAATGCAAAAGCAGATGGAAGAGAGCCAAAAAGAATTAGAGGCAAAGGAATTCACTGCAGCTGCCGGAGGGGGAGCAGTGGAAGTAACAGTAAGTGGAAAGAAAGAAGTGACAAAGGTGAAGCTTACAGAGGAAGTAGTAGATCCAGATGATATTGAAATGTTAGAGGATTTGATAATGGCAGCTACCAATGAGGCTTTCCGCAAAGTAGAAGAGGAATCTTCAACCCTTATGTCAAAACTAACAGGAGGCCTGGGAATGGGCGGAGGATTTCCTTTTTAATTAGAGAAAGGAATGGACATAAGAATGGAAATATATAGCAGCCATATTAATAAATTAATTGAGGAATTGTCAGGACTGCCGGGCATTGGGGTAAAATCAGCCCAGCGCCTGGCTTTTCACCTAATTCATATGCCAAAGGACAAGGTAGCCCAATTGGCAAATGCAATTGTAACAGCTAAGGAAAATGTAAAATATTGCAAACAATGTTTTACACTCACAGATACAGAACTATGTCCTATTTGCTCTAATAAAAAAAGGGATAATAAAACAATTATGGTTGTGGAAAATACAAGAGATTTAGGGGCTTATGAAAAAACAGGAAAATATGAAGGTGTTTACCATGTACTTCATGGGGCAATTTCTCCTATGCTTGGAATTGGTCCTGGGGATATTAAGTTAAAAGAACTTATGGCCAGACTTAGAGAAGATGTGGATGAAGTAATTATTGCTACAAACTCCAGCTTAGAGGGAGAGACCACTGCAATGTATATTAGTAAGCTGATTAAACCAACAGGGATTAAGGTGAGCCGTATTGCAAGCGGTGTACCTGTAGGAGGAGATCTGGAATATATTGATGAAGTTACATTGTTGAGGGCATTAGAAGGCAGGATTCTCCTTTAAAAAAGAGAAGGGAATGGGATGATGCATGGATATTAAAAAGGAAGTATTTGGAAAAGCTAAAAATGGTGAAGAAGTTTATTTATTCACATTGAAAAATAAAAGAGGCATGGAGGCAAAGATTACCAACTATGGAGCGGCGCTAGTCTCTTTGTTTGTTCCAGACAAAGATGGAGGGTTGACAGATGTAGTTCTTGGCTTTGATAGAGCAGAGGGCTACCAAGAAAACAAGTTTTTCTTTGGAGTTACAGTGGGAAGGAACGCTAATAGAATAAAAGGGGCAAAAGTAACCATTAATGGAAAAGAGTATGAACTGGACAAAAATGAGGAAGAACATAATTTACACACCCACTTTGAGGAAGGAATGCATAAAAAGGTATGGGATCCTACTGTGGATGAGGAAGGAAACAAAGTATGCTTTTCCTATGTAAGCCCAGATGGAGAATGCGGATTTCCTGGAACATTGAAAATGGATGTCACCTATATATTAACAGAGGATGATGCTATAGAGATTCATTATCAAGGGGTTAGTGACAAAGACACAGTTATCAATGTAACGAACCATTCTTATTTTAATTTAGCAGGACATCACGCTGGAACAATAGAAAAGGAAAAAATATTAATACATGCAAGCAAATATACTCCAATCACCTATGGGTCTATTCCAACAGGAGAACTGGCAGACGTACAGGGGACTCCCATGGATTTCCGATCCCTTCGAAGAATAAAAGATAGTATTGATGAAGACTGGGAACAGCTAAACATAGCAGGGGGATACGATCATAACTGGGTTTTGGATAAGGAAGAGGGAGCCTTGGAAAAAATTGCTATGGTCGTTGATGAGGAATCAGGAAAGGTTATGGAAGTTTACTCTGACATGCCATGTGTACAGTTTTATGCGGGAAACGGCATGGAAGAAATAAAGGGAAAAGGGGGAAACTATTACGACAGAAGGGAAGGCTTGTGTCTGGAAACTCAGTTTTTTCCCAACTCTCTCAATGAGCCGGCCTTTCCTTCCGCAATTTTTAAAGCAGGGGAGAAATTTATCAGTACAACAATTTATAAATTTTTGTAAAATGGAGGGTGGACGATGAGAGATGAGGGAGCAGATAAAAAATGGAAGAATTGGCTTATGATAGATGCAAGGCTTCCTAGAACTTCTTATGTACTGCGAATTTTTGTTGGATTTTATCTTTTTTATATTGACTATAATATATGGAGTGGGTTGAGAGAGGAAGGTGTCCATGGACAACCCCTTGTTATTTTGGCAGGGGTTTTCTTTATTTTAATTGGAATTTATTGTATTGGAACAGGAGCTTACGCACTCCAGAAAAAGGAATATAAGGAGGGGGATTCACAAGAGGAAAGTATAAGAGAAAAGAAAGAAAAGGAGGAAGATTAACGTAGAACTGGTAAAAATATATAAAAATTCCATGGAATAATTGTAGTTTTCATACAATATTTAGGAAAAAAGAAAAGGATTTTCGTGGTTTTCAGAAGTATTTTATATTTTATTCAGAAAATACTGCTGTTATAATATACAAGTAAACAAAATTCAAGATTCACAAAGGGAGGATATGTGAAAATGAAAAAAAGATTATTAAGCGTATTGTTGAGTACAACAATGATAGCTGCCGTTTTGGCAGGCTGTGGTTCAACAGCTAGCAGTAGTAGTCAGGACACTACAACACCTGCTGAGGAAACACCAGCAGATGATGGAGCAACTGACACAACAACAGGAGATGATGCGAATGCTGAAACAGATACGAATGCTGGAACAGACACAGCGGCTGCTGATGGAACAGCTGATGCAGCAACAGGAGTAGAAGGATTGGATATTGGCGTATGTATTTATAACTTTGCCGATAACTTTATGACACTTTACAGAACAGAGCTGGAGAGATATTTGACAGCAGGAGGGGCATCCGTTACGATTACTGATGGTAAAAACGATCAGGCAGAACAGACAAACCAAATTCAGAACTTCATTACAGAGGGAGTGGACGTACTTATTGTTAATTTAGTACAATCTTCTGCAGCAGAGCAGATTACAGATCAGTGTGCAGCTGCAAACATCCCGGTAGTATTTATTAACAGAGAGCCAGACGATGCAGAGAAAGAAAGATGGACAACAGAAGGAATCAAAGCCACTTATGTTGGCGCTGACGCAAGACAGTCTGGAACATTCCAAGGTGAGATTTTATTAGCTACACCTAACAAAGGTGATATTAATGGAGATGGAAAAGTTTCTTATGTAATGGTACAAGGAGATCCAGAAAATGTAGATGCTCAGTACAGAACAGAGTTCTCTATTAAAGCTTTGACAGACGGAGGAATGACAGTAGAAGAATTAGACAAACAAAGAGGTGACTGGGATCAGGCTAGAGGACAGGAAATTGTTGCAAATGCATTGACAAACCAAGGAGATGCAGTAGAAGTTGTATTTTGTAACAACGATGCCATGGCTCTTGGAGCATTACAGGCAATTGAAACAGCAGGAAGAGTAGTGGGAGAAGATATTTACTTATTAGGTGTAGACGCTTTGACAGAAGCTCTTCAAAATGTAATTGATGGTAAAATGACAGGTACTGTATTCAATGATCATTTTGGACAGTCCCATGCAGCAGCTCAGGCAGCAGCAGATTTTGCAGCAGGAAAAGATTTGGAAACATTAATCGGTGTAGATTACATTAAAGTAACACAGGAAAATGCTCAAGAAATTTTAGATCTTGTTCAATAAGTAAGAGTTCATTTTGATGGAAAACTTGGGTGTGCATAATTGCACACCCAAGTTTATAGAAAGGAAGGTTACGAGTATGAGCGAATATATGTTAGAAATGCGTGGAATATCAAAAAGCTTTCCCGGAGTCAAAGCGCTTGATGACGTAACCATTAAAGTGAGACCGGGAACAGTTCACGCATTAATGGGGGAAAATGGAGCAGGCAAGTCAACGTTAATGAAGTGTTTATTTGGAATTTATAAAATGGATGCAGGAGAAGTTATTTTTCAAGGTGAAAAGGTGGAGATTGTTAATGCAGATGATGCGCTGCACAAAGGTATTGCCATGGTTCATCAGGAGCTTCAGCCTATCCCTGAGAGAAGTATCGCCGAGAATATTTTTTGCGGGAGATATCCTACAAAGAGTTTTGGTCCCCTTAAAGTAATTGACCATAAGAGAATGTACGAAGAAGCAGCAAGTCTGCTGAAAGAAGTGAGAATGGAATATGATCCGAAGGCAAAACTGGGAACTTTATCTATATCCCAAATGCAGTCGGTTGAAATAGCAAAAGCAGTATCAATGGACGCAAAAGTAGTTATTATGGATGAGCCTACCTCGTCCTTGACAGATAACGAAGTGGAAGCATTATTTATTATTATTGATGATTTAAAGAAAAAGGGAGTGTCCATTATTTACATTTCCCACAAAATGGATGAAATTTTGAGAATTTCCGATGATGTGTCTATTATGCGTGATGGACAGTATGTTGGCACATGGGAAGCAAAAGAGCTGACAACGGATATGATAATAGCCAAGATGGTGGGCAGGGAGCTGACGAATATATATCCGCCTAGAGATGACATTGAACCTGGTGAAGTGCTCTTGGAAGTAAAGGGACTTACAAGTATTTTACCAGATTCTTTTAAAGACATTGATTTGACCTTAAGGAGAGGAGAAATTCTTGGCCTTGGAGGATTAGTAGGAGCCCAGAGAACAGAACTCATGGAAGCTATTTTTGGGATCCGTCATTGCAGTAAGGGCGAGATATATTATAAAGGAGAAAAGCTGCAAATCAAGCGTCCAAAAGATGCTATTAGCCATAATATAGGCCTTATTACAGAAGATCGTAGAGGGACAGGTATATTTGGAGTTTTGTCCATTGCTGATAATGTATCCATTTCATCTTTAGACAAATATGTGGATCTAGGCATTGTACTCAATGATAAAAAGATTGAAGAATTAGTAAGAAATAATGTGTCAAAGTTGAGCATTAAAACACCAAGCTCTAAAACTTTAATTCAATCTCTCTCTGGAGGAAACCAGCAAAAAGTAATTATATCCAGATGGTTAGCCAATGATCCAGATATATTGATTATGGATGAGCCTACTCGGGGTATTGACGTTGGTGCGAAGTATGAAATTTATCAGATAATGATAGAGCTTGCAAAGCAGGGAAAAGCAATTGTAATGATTTCTTCAGAAATGGCAGAATTAATTGGTATGTCCGACCGTATTGTCGTTATGTGTAATGGCAGAGTGACAGGAGAGGTTTCAGGAGAAGAGGCTACCCAGGAAAAGATCATGCAGTTCGCAACCAAATTTAATTAAGGAGGGATCCATATGAAAACGAAAAGCTTTAATGGAAAAGCATTAATCACAGAAAACATACTAATTATCATTGTCTTGGCAATGGTAATTGTGGTCAGTATATTAAAACCAAATTTTTTAACAATGAATAATTTCTCCAATATTTCTGTAAACACTGCAATCCGTTTTATTATTGCATTGGGAATTAGTGGATGCCTGATTACAAGAGGTAATGATTTATCAGCAGGACGTACAGTAGGTCTGGCAGGTTGTATTGCAGGAACATTACTTCAAAAACCAGACTATGGCGATAGATTTTTCCCTAATCTACCAGAGCTTCCTATCATTCTTGTACTTCTCATTGTTATTGTAGTATGCAGTATTTTTGGGCTGATTAATGGCTGCGTTATCTCATTTTGGCAAGTGCCTCCCTTTATTGCAACCTTAGGTATGCAGACAATAGTATATGGTATTTGCCTTGTGTATACAAAGTCGTTACCTCTTGGAGGATACCGCAGAGATTATACAGCAATAGCCAGCGGTAAATTTTTAGGGATTCCTTATTTATTTTTTATAGCCTTTTTCATAGGATTATTTATGTGGTTTTTGTATAATAAAACAAGACATGGGAAATATATGTATGCAATCGGCGGAAATGAAAGTGCTGCTGAAGTTTCTGGAATCAATGTAGCTAAGACAAAAATACGCATTTATATGTTAGCCTCTTCCCTATTTGCAATTGCTGGCTTTCTTCTGGGAGCAAAGGCAGGAGGAGCTACAACAGGCCTGGGATTAAGTTATGAGCTGGAAGCCATTGCAGAATGTACCATTGGAGGAGTTTCCACAAATGGTGGTGTAGGTAAAGTTTCAGGTATTCTAATTGGTGTTCTTGTATTTGAATTGCTGAAATCTTCCATGCAGTTTTTGAGAATTGATACGTCATGGCAGTATATAGTACAGGGTGCAGTTATCATTATCGCAGTAGCCCTTGACTTAAGAAAATATCTTGCAAAGAAATAAAAAGTATTGTTTACTATAAGGGGTGGCAAATGTAAATTTCATTGCCTCCCCTTATCATATGTGAAAAAGAGGTAGAGCTTTGAATAATTATAAGGTGCTTTTAGTAGATGACGAACAGGAAGTTATCAATTTAGTTATACGAAAGATTGATTGGAAAAATCTAGGGTTCCAAGTGATTGGCTATGCACAAAATGGGGAAGAAGCAATGGAGCTGGCTGAACTGGAAACACCAGATGTAGTAGTGACAGATATAAAGATGCCTTTTATGGACGGCCTTACACTTAGCAGAAAACTGAAAAAAAAATTTGAAGATATAAAGATTATAATTTTTTCAGGCTTTGATGAGTTTGAATATGCGAGGGAGGCAATTAAAATAGAGGTAGAGGAGTATATTTTAAAGCCTATCCATTCAGAAGAACTGTCTCAAATTTTAAGAAAACTTAAGGAATCTCTAGATAAAGAACGCAGTGAAAAGTGGAACATTGCAAAACTGCAGCAATACTATGAAAATAGTCTTCCTATTTTGAGGGATCAATTTTTCATTAGTTTAATTCAGGGGAGAATTGAAGAAAATTATATAGAAAATTACAAAATAGATTATCAAATCCATCTAGATGCCCCCTATTATGTTATAGCTATTATACACATGAAAGATCCGAAAGAAACGGCACAATATGAGATTCGTCCAGAATTAATGCGGGTTTCTTTAAGGCAGTTTACAGATGAGAGCTTAGAAGGATATTGTCCCTTTAAAAGTTTTTTTTATTTTGGGGACGTTATTTATATTTTGATGCTTTCTGAAGATTTTAATATGAAGGATTGCACAGATAAACTGGATAAAATTTGCAAGAGGGCAGGGAGAATTTTTCATACAGAGGTTGTTGCTGGAATAGGAAAGGTATATGATCAGCTTAGTATGCTGCAATACTCTTATGAAGGTGCAAAAAATGCGATGTTCTATAAAGAAGAGGAAGAAGAGGGTCAAGCTGTCTATATTGATGAAATTGAGCCGTTATTAGATGAAAAATTTGTCTTATACGATCAAAATGTAGATTTAATTATTCGGGAAATAAAAATAGGAGATAAAGAAAACTTAGAAAAACAAATAAACGATTTTATCCATAACATAAAAGGAATAAAGCGTTCCATTTATCAATATCAAATTATTTTAATGGGTGTTGTGACTGAGCTGTATAAACTGGCTGGTTCTTATCAGCTAGATGGAATGGAAATATTCGGGGGGAATTTAGATCTACATTCTCAAATTTTAAAGATAGAGTCTCTAGATGGCATACGTCAGTGGATGCTGGGTACTTGTATGAAAATACGCCGTTCTATCCGCAAGGAGAGGACAAATACAGCCCAAGTTTTAATTCAAAAGGCAGCAGATTATATAGGAGTGCATTATGGAGATTCAGATTTATCCATAGAGAAAATTTGCCATGAGCTTAATGTAAGCTCTGCTTATTTTTCTACAATTTTTAAGAGAGAGACAGGAAAAACATTTTTAAACTATTTAACAGATACAAGAATGGAAAAAGCCATCTTGCTTTTAGATGGAACAGAAGAAAAAACTTATGTAATTTCAGAAAAAATTGGTTATTCAGAACCTAATTATTTTAGTTATGTATTTAAGAAAAAGTATGGAATGTCTCCTTCCAAATATCGTAAACTAAGACTGGAGCAAAAAGAATCAGATGATCAGGAAAGTATTTAAAAAATGGATGAAAAAAAAGCAATATGGGAGTATCCAATTTACTATTTCTGCTTCTTTTACCTTAATTTCATTAATATGTATGGGGTCAATAGGGTTTATTCTTTATTCAAAAATGGTTTCAAATACAGAGGAAATGACAGTAGAGGCTGCAAGTCAGCTTTTAAATCAGACAAGTGTAAATTTGGAAACGTATCTGCGCAGTATGATGAGAATTTCAGACTCCATGTATTATTCTGTTATTAAGGACAAAGATATTTCCACAGATAATATGGATAGTGAGATGAATCTCCTTTATGAGGCCAATAAAGATAATTTAGTCAGTATAGCTTGCTTTAAAGAAGATGGAGAATTAGTAGGAGCTGCCCCTATTGCATCAGTAAAAGGAGAAGTAGACATTATATCCCAGGAATGGTTTGAAGAAGCGAATAATCAGATGGAAAATCTACATTTTTCTACTCCCCATGTACAAAATATTTTTGATGACAGTTCTTACCGCTATAATTGGGTTGTATCTTTAAGTAGAATTGTTGAATTAACGAGAAGAGGAACCAATGTTCGAGGAGTACTTCTTGTAGATATGAATTTCAGCAGCATTGAACAACTTTTTAAAAAATCCAATACAATGGGCAACGGAGGATATATGTATTTGACAGACAGCAAGGGAGGTATTATTTATCATCCGAGGCAAAAATTAATTGATGGATTAGCAGAAAAAGAAAATAATAAGGTGAACGCTGCCTATGAGGATGGTTCCCATAAAGAGAACTTTGAGGGAGAAAGACGTATAGTTACAGTTAAAACAGTTGGCTATACTGGGTGGAAGATTATAAGTGTCACTCCTTATAGCGTGTACTCCATGAATTTTACACAAATACGATATTTTGTTATAGTTATTATTAGTGCGGCAATGTTTATCCTTTTCTTTGTAAACCAATTTGTATCTGCAAAAATTGCAGATCCTATTAAGAGATTAAACGATTCGGTGAAAGGATTAGAAAATGGAAATTTGGATGTAGTAATTTATGAGGGTGGGGGTTCTGATGAAATACAACATTTAGGAAAAACTTTGAATTCTGTTGTTGCTCAGCTGAGAAAACTTATGGATAAGATTGTCATTGAACAAGAGGAAAAACGCAGATCAGAGCTCTATGCGTTACAATCACAAATCAATCCTCATTTTTTGTATAATACATTAGATTCTATTGTATGGATGATTGAGGGGGAAATGTACACAGAGGCTATTCACATGGTTACCCATTTGGCAAGGCTGTTTCGTATTAGTTTAAGTAAAGGTAAGACTGTAATCACTATAAAAGACGAGATAGACCATGCAAAAAACTACATGAATATACAACAGTTTCGGTATAAAGATAAATTTCAAATAGTTTTTCATATGGACCCTGAAATTTATGAGTATTGTACAGTGAAGCTCATTCTTCAACCCCTTCTTGAAAACGCAATTTACTATGGAATGGAGTATATGTATGGAGACGGTGAAATCATTGTGAAAGGGGAGAAAAAGGAGGGGGATATTTATATGAGTGTAGAGGACAATGGCCCTGGAATGACAAAGGAGGTACAAAAAGACTTATTAAAAGAGGAAAGGAAAATTCCCACAAAGGGATCGGGAGTTGGACTCCTTAATGTCCATAAAAGAATTCAGCTAAGATATGGAGAGGAATATGGCCTTAACATTGAAAGTCAGCCTGATGAAGGGACAAAGGTGACAATACACATCCCAGCTATTCTGTATGATGATTGGAAAAAAGAGAAAGGAGAATTGGAGTAAAGATGAGCCGGAAACAATGGGAGCTTTTTTTGGCAGGAATGGCTTTGCTTTTTATTATGGGAATAAGTATTTATAGGTATACAAGCCAGATTCCTGAGGAAGAAAGATACAGATTGTCTGTGTTTTCAGATTCCAATGATCATAATACAAAGTCTATATTGCGTCAAGGAATGGAAAGAGCTTCAAGAGATTTTCATACAGATCTAAACTTTATAATGTTTACTGAGGAGCAGACAGAGGAGGAGAAAGAAGAGATAATTATTAGAGAGCTTCAAAAGGGGAGCCAAGGTTTTCTCCTCCATTTAGATAACCCAGACCTATGGATAGAAAAATATAGCCTTATGCTAGAGGGACGCATCGTTTTAGCTTTGGAGGTAGCTTTTGATTATCATCCAGATAATCCAAGTATTTGGATAGATAATGAGAAAATGGGACATGAATTGGCTATGGAATTAGTGAAAGGGCGGAGCGAAAATCAAAAAGTTATTCTTTATAAGACAGAAGAGAAAAATAAAAAGGATTTTTTGAGAAGTATGGGAGGAAAAAAAGCGCTGGAGGAAAATGGAATTGTTTGGGAGGAAAGAGAAGCGATAGACAATGAAGAAGAGAATGTCCTTTATTTGTGTTTTAATCAGAGTGCTACAGAGCAAACGGCAGAGATGCTCAAAGATAACATAAACAGTAAATGTATATTTGGGGTTGGAAATAGTGAGAAAAATGTGTACTATCTAGACAAAGGAATGATTCATACCTTGGCAGTTCCAGATGAATACATGATAGGATACATGGGCGTAAAAAATATATGTGACAGACTAAGCTTTAGGGAGAGCAGTCAGGGAATGGAAATTGATTACATTTTAGTCAGTAAGGAAGAATTATATTTACCAGAAGTTCAAAAGAGAATGTTTCCCATTGTGCAATAAGGAGGGTTTTACAATGAGAAAAATAACTGGATTTGCAGTCTTGCTTTTATCAGCCCTATGGTCTTCAGGGTGTCAAAGGGGAAGAACCCATGCAGAACAGGAAAACACAATAAAAATTGGGATAAGCTTGTATGATCACTATGATGCTTTTATATCACAAATTGTTGGTGCGATGGAAGAAGAAGTGAAAAGGAAAGAAAGTGAAACAGGGACGAGTATTATTCTGGACATTGAAAATGCTGCGAATAGCCAGATAGAACAAAATAGCCAAATTGAAGATTTTATTAATAATGGTTGTAATATCATATGTGTAAACCTTGTGGATCGTACAGATCCATCTATGATTATAGATAAAGCAAAGAGTGCAGATATTCCAGTTATTTTTTTCAACAGGGAACTAGTAGAAGAGGATTTAGAACGATGGGACAGGCTTTACTATGTTGGAGCCGTTGCCTTGGAGTCAGGAATTATGCAAGGGCAGATTGTTGCGAAACAATATAAAGAAAAGGGAGAAAAAATTGACAGAAACCAAGACGGAATATTACAGTATGTCATGTTAGAAGGAGAGGCTGGGCATCAGGATTCTATTATGCGTACAGAATATTCTGTAAATACAGTAATTGAATCTGGCTGTCAGGTAGAAAAGCTTGCCTATGCTATTGCCAATTGGAATAGGGCTCAGGCAAAGACAAAGATGCTCCAGTGGATTGAAGATATGGGAGATGAAATAGAAGTTGTATTTGCGAATAATGACGAAATGGCATTAGGGGCTATTGACGCTTATAAAATGATGGAAATAGAAGAACTGCCAATGATTGTAGGTATTGACGGCACCTATGCAGGGTTACAGGCAGTAGAAAATGGGGACATGGCTGGAACAGTGTACAATGATGGAGTAGGACAGGCTAAAGCAATGATTGAATTGTCATATTCTCTGGCAAAAGGAACAAAGCTTCCGAAAGAAATAGAATTAATTAATGAAAAATATATTCGACTTCCCCATAGCATGGTAACTATTGAGAATTTAAAGGAATTTGTCCAAAAATAGAAAATGCTGAATTTGTCGATAAAAAATCAAGCTAAATCGACAAGAAACGATAAAAAGGATAGGACATGCATGATATGATTCACTCATGGAAGAGGGTGAGACAAATGCAGAAAATGCAAGAGAGAAATGAAATGGTAAAAATACCAAAAAATGTACGTCAAATGGGAGATATCAATGATTCGTACAAAATTTATATGGAAGATTATGTAATGACCCATATAAGGCAGTTAGTAAAGCGCTATGGAGATAGGCGGGAAGTTGTCATGATTCTCCTCGGACAAATATCGTATTATGAAGACAGCAGTTATCTTTTTATAAGCGGGGCAGTAGAATTTTATGGGGCCTTTTCAGATCGGGAACAGATTCAGCTTAGCAAAGAGGGATGGGAAAAAGTACATAAAGACATAGAACGCTTTTTTTTAGGGTTAGAAATTGTAGGATGGTCTGTGTCAAAAAATGAAATAACAAATATAACACCATCCATTATAAAAACAACCCATATAAAATATTTTAGTGACAAAGAAAAGGTAGCATTGGAAATAGAACTGGAGGAGGAAAAGGAGCAGTTTTATAAAATGGAGCAGGGAAGATTAAGTCCATGTTCCGGCTATTATATCTATTATGATAAGAATGAGGCAATGCAGGGATATATGATTTCAAGCTTAGATATAAAAAAGGAAAAGGCAGAGGAAAGTGCAGTTGCAGATAGGGTGCCAGCATTGTTTCGGGAAGTAATCAGAGAGAAAAAAGAGGAAGTCCATCAACATAAATTAATGACATTTCTTTATGGAGCAAGTACATTTTTGATTATGATTGTTTTTGTCATTGGAATAACAATGATAAATAATTATGAGAAAATGAATCAGATGGAGGAAACATTATATTATATTTCAAAAAACATAGAGATGGCTAACAAGAGAAATACGATGCTGGAAGAAGAAGTAAAGAAGGCAAAGGAAGAGAAAGAGGGAGGGGCTCAGGAACCTCTGCCAGAAACAGTAGAGAAAACAGAGACAGTAGAGGGGGAAGAAACATTAGAGACAACGGCCCTAACATCCCCAGATGCAAGGCGGGAGTATTATGTGAAAGAGGGAGATACTCTTGTAAGTATTAGCTATGAGTTTTACAATTCAGTAGATAAAATAAAAGAAATATGTGAATTAAATGGCATAACAGATAGAAACAAAATTATTTGCGGTCAAAAAATTATTCTGCCATAAGTATAAGATTGTGCTATAATAGTGGCAATGTTTTACCAATGATTTTTTGAAGGGTGGATATATGCCGAGTTTAAGGGAGTATTTTAAAAATAAGAATCTGAAACATCAAAGTGACTTTAGAAAAAAACTAATTCAACATAAAAGGGCAATTACCACAAGAACTGTTTTAATTGTTATATTAAGCATTACTGCCGCACTTGCGATTTATATAAGTTATGAAAATAAAGTATATGTGGAGTATGAAGTTGTAAGAAGTGTGGAAAGAGATGACGCAGAACAGGCAGAATTTATAGATTTTAGCGGAAATATATTAAAATATAGCAGGGATGGGGCTACAGCCTTTGATTCAAATGATACGATTTTATGGAATGAAGCATATGAAATGCAAAATCCGTTAGTGGACATATGTAAAAATTTTGCTGCCATAGGGGATTATAGAGGAAATAAAATCTATATTATGAATGAGTCAGGGCTGCAAGGAGAAATTATAACAGACTTGCCTATTATGAAATTTGAAGTATCTGCTCAGGGGAGAATTGCGGTATTACTAGAAGATAGAAATGAAATGCTGATTCGGCTGTACTCAGTAAGTGGGGAAATTATTTCAGATGTCAAAGCAACCATGAGAAACAGTGGATATCCGTTGGATCTATGCCTATCAGATGATGGAATTAAATTAGGAGTTAGTTACATTTTAATTGAGAGAGGAAGTATCAAATCTTCTATTGCCTTTTATAATTTTGGTTCCGTTGGACAAGACAACATTGATCATTTTATGAGTGGTTATGACTATCAGGGAACCATTGTCCCAATGCTGAAGTACATAAATAATTCCACTGCCTTTGCAGTAGGAGATAATAAATTCGTTATATATAAAGGAAGCCAGAAGCCTGTTTTGGAGTTTGAGACGGATTTAGAAGATGAAGTTCACAGTGTATTTTATAATGAGTCATATATAGGACTTGTATACCGAGGTGGGGGAGAGGAAGGAAAATACAAATTGGATATTTACGATACGGCAGGAAATTTAGCCTTAGTCAGGCCATTTGACTTAGAGTATACAGATATTATATTTAACAAAGATCTCGTTATAATATATAATGATACAGAATGTTGCATTTATAATATGGGTGGTATGGAGAAATTCCAAGGAGAATTCCCTGTTTTAGTTTCCATGATAATACCAACAGATAAAAAAACAAGATACATTTTGGTAAGCAGAGGAAGCACTCAAGTGATTCAGCTGAAATAAGAGGAAGTAAAATGAATATTTTATTAATAATAGTAATATTAATCATTGCCTTATGTGCCATATATGGGTACTGGAAAGGGTTTATAAGAATGCTGTTTTCTATAATATCCCTGGCTGCCACCATTGTTTTAGTAATGGCGGTGACTCCTTATGTCAGCGATTTTCTTATAAATAAAACATCTACCTATAATCATTTAAAAGTAAAGGTAACACAGGTCTTTATAGGAGCTGGAGGTGGAGAACGAGAGTTTCTAAGTCCAGAACAAATGCTTGCAGCTTATAATGTACCAGAAGGAGTAAAGGACTTACTTGTTAAAAACAATAATAAAGAAACATATGAGAATTTAATGGTAAATGCTTTTGATGAATATGTTAGCAGCTATGTGGCAAAAATGATTATTAATTCTCTTTCTTTCATTTTTGCCTTTTTACTGATCACTGTTATAATGAGAATGACCATTTTTTCCCTTGATATTTTCACAAAGCTTCCTATTATAAAGGGTATTAATAAAACTATAGGACTTCTAGCAGGAACGGCTCAGGGAGTTGTTATTGTATGGATACTTTTTGTAGGTGCTACTATTTTTCTTAATGAGAATGCAGGACAGGAATTTTCAGAAATGGTAAATGAAAGCATTTTTTTATCCTTTCTATATAAAACAAATTTTATAATGAGATTTGTAAATGGATTAATATAAATGCTGGGATTTTTTAAGGATATAAACCTAGGATTTATAAATAAATGTTAAAAGAGGAAAAAAAAGAAAAAAAAGCGTTGACAAAAAAGGGAGGGGGGTGCTATAATAAGTCTTGCCCGTTG
>CANOLZ010000022.1 GCA_947567075.1 uncultured bacterium | reverse complement strand
CTTTTTTCTGACATCTTCCGGTGAGCTTTTTTACTCTTTTTAATAATTTCAAGGGTTGAAAGATTTTTTAAATATTTTATAAGGAGTTCTGGATCTAAATGGACAGACTCAGCTAGTTCCTGAAGCATCCCTTTACCAGCAGCCATACTGGTGAGAATTCCATTATACAGTTTTAGATCCCCAAATTCTTGTTTCATGTAGTAGGCCGGCATTTCCAAAAGAGGACTGTTATACTGAAAAAAGGCAGAGAGAATATTTTTGTGGATTTCTTTTTCCTCTGAAAAAAAAGAAAAATAATAGGGAATTCCTCCTGTAACAGCGTACGCTAATGCTTTGTGGGCATGGGAATAGGAGGAAAAGAAAAATCCAGTCTCTTTATAGGAAAAGGGCAGAAGTTTTAGAGATTCTGTACAAAGACCATAAAGGGGGCTTTTTTCACCTAAGACTTTTTGCTCCATGAGGGAAGATGGAGAACCAATGAACACTAAAAATAGATTGGTATTTAGAAAAAATTGTTCCATAAAATGTTGGAATGTTTCAAGACAGTCTGGAATAGAGCTTAATAAGTATTGAAAATCGTCAAAGACAACAACAATTTTCTTATTTTGAGCATATGTATTTAGGTTATTTAAAATAGAAGAAAGCTCTGTTAAAGTTGGATGAACAGATAAAGAGGGAGAAATAGAGGAAAACAATGCGTTGGAAAAGGACATTAAATTCACGCTTTTTGTAGAGTTTAAGGCAGAAAAGAAAATGGTTCTCTTTCCTTTGCAAAATTCATGAATGAGGGTTGTTTTTCCCACATGTTTACTTCCATAAATAACCGTGAAAATAAAGCGGTTCTCCCGCCAGAGTTCCTGTAAAAGAGTTAGCTCTAATGTACGTCCCAGGATCATTCTTTCATCCTCCAGTCCTATTGTTTCATTTGATATTATTTTACCATACAAAGACAGGTAAGGAAAGCTTGCAAATTTTAATACGTATAGTATAATGATCAATAATGAAACATATTTAAGACAAGAGATAGATATACGGAGGATACTGTGAATATTATAATTGTTGGCTGCGGCAAGATAGGACGTACTTTGACAGAGCAGCTTTGTAAAGAGGGTCATGATATTTCTATTATTGATGAAAAGAAAGAATTAGTAGAAAATATGGTCAATAAGTTTGACGTTCTAGGAGTATTTGGAAATGGGGCAAGTTATACAACCCAGGTAGATGCTGGAATTGAAGGGGCAGATTTGCTAATTGCCACGACAGGAATGGATGAGTTGAACTTATTGTGCTGTTTAATTGCGAGAAAAATTGGAAAATGCCATACGATATCCAGAGTGAGAAACCCTGTATATGGGAGGGAGATTGGCATTATTAAAGAAGAGCTGGGGCTTTCCATGATAGTAAATCCTGAGCAGGCGGCTGCCATGGAAATAGCAAGGCTTCTTAGATTTCCATCGGCAATTAAAATTGATACCTTTGACAGGGGAAGAATAGAATTATTAAAATTCAAAATTAAACAAGGCTCAAAGCTAGACGGGTATCGGTTGATGGATATTTCTACAAAGTTAAAATGCGACATTCTTGTCTGTACAGTGGAAAGAGGAGAGGAGATACGTATTCCCAATGGACAGTTCCTTCTTCAGGGAAACGATGTCATTTCCATTGTGGCCGTGCCAAAGAAGGCAGGGGAGTTTTTTAAGAAAATTGGCATGGGAACCAATAAAGTAAAAAATACTATGCTTGTGGGAGGAGGAAGAATTTCTTTTTATCTTACAAAGGAATTGCTCCACATGGGAATTCAAGTTACCATTGTTGAAAAAAATAAGGCAAGGTGTGAGGAGCTAAGCTTGGAATATCCAGAAGCCCTCGTTATAAATGGAGATGGCATTGACAGGAATTTACTATGTGAGGAGGGGATAGAGAGGGTAGAATCCTTTGCTGCTTTAACAAATATGGATGAGGAAAATATTTTGCTTTCCCTCTATGCAAAACATCGAACGAATGCAAAGCTTATTACAAAAGTTCACAGGGTGGAATTAGACGATGTTATACTGGAGATGGATTTAGGAAGCATAATCTGTCCTAAAAATATTGTGGCTGAACATATTATCCGCTATGTGAGGGCCATGGAAAATTCGGCTAGAAGCAGCAATATAGAGACATTATATAAAATTATAGAGAATAAGGCTGAGGCTTTGGAATTTATTATTAGGGAAAAGTCGGCAGTTACCGATGTTCCTTTGGAAAAACTGAATATTAAAGATGGGGTTATTATTGCCAGCATTAAGCACAAGGGAAATATTATAATTCCAAAAGGGAAGGACGTTATTCGGGAAGGAGACAGCGTTATTATTGTCACAATAGACTCAGAAATTGATGATATTGCAGATATACTAAAGGATTAACAAAGTGGGGATGACATATGAATTATTCAGCAGTTATTTACATATTAGGTTGGATTTTGAACTTTGAAGGTTTCTTTCTCCTTTTTCCATGCATTGTAGCAGTTATCTATCAAGAGAAAACAGGCGTTGTCTTTGCAGGCTGTATGCTTCTTTGTCTATTATTAGGAGCAATAGCAATTCGTATTGGCAGGAAAGATAAAGAGTTTTATGCTAAGGAAGGTCTTGTCACGGTTTCCATAGGCTGGATTATTTTAAGCGTTTTTGGGGCGTTGCCTTTTTTTGTAAGTAAAGAGATTCCCGCTTTTGAAGATGCCTTATTTGAAACCATATCTGGTTTTACTACAACAGGGGCAAGCATTTTGTCTGATGTGGAGGCTTTATCAAAGTGCAGCCTTTTTTGGAGAAGTTTTACCCACTGGGTAGGAGGAATGGGCGTTTTGGTATTTGTGCTTGCTGTCCTTCCTCTGGCAGGAGGATATAATATGCATTTAATGAGGGCGGAAAGCCCTGGTCCTCAAGTAGGAAAACTTGTTCCCAAAGTGCGTTCTACAGCAATGATTTTATATGGCATTTATGTATTTTTGACAGCTGTGGAAGTGATTCTTTTGCTCCTTGGGGGAATGCCTTTATTTGATGCCTTGACCTTATCTTTTGGAACGGCAGGCACTGGAGGATTTGCCATAAAAAATGATGGATTGGCTGGATATACTTCTTATCAGCAGACAATTATTACCATATTTATGATTATTTGTGCAACAAATTTTAATGTGTATTATTTTATTTTAATGAAAAAAGCAAAACAAATATTAAAACTAGAAGAAGTGATGGTATTTTTTGGAATTATACTATTCTCTGCTCTCTTTATAGCCTGGGACATACGGCATCTATTTTCCAGCCTTAGGGAGGCAGGCCATCATGCCCTCTTTCAAGTTGCTTCTATACTATCCACAACAGGCTATTCTACAACGGATTTTAATGTATGGCCAGAAACGGCAAAGACCATTTTGATTCTTCTTATGTTTACCGGAGGATGTGCCAGCAGTACAAGCGGAGGAATTAAAGTTTCCAGAATTGTCATATGTATGAAAATGTTAAGGAAGGAGTTAAGCACCTTTACCCATCCTAAAAGTGTTAAGAGTATTCATATGGAAGGAAGGGCCATTGGACAGGAAGTACAGTTTTCAGTAGCTGTCTTTGTCATGACCTTTGCCATGCTCTTTATTATTTCCCTCTTTATTTTAACATTTAATGATTTTGATTTCACAACGAACTTTACGGCAATTGCCACTACTTTAGGAAATGTAGGGCCTGGATTTGCAGGGGTAGGACCTATGGACAATTTTGGAAAATTTTCTATTTTATCAAAAGCTGTGCTAATGTTTAATATGCTGGCAGGCAGACTGGAGCTTTTCCCTATTTTAGTCTTATTCTATCCAAAAACATGGAGAAAGTAGGGAGCCTGCCTTGACTTTCCAAGGACTTCCTATTATGATAACGGATATTAGATTTTAGAAAGAAGGCGGTTCATTGAATAAATGGAGAGATAAATTCATGCGCTTTATGAGAGGCCGGAGAGGAATGGACGAGTTGGGACAATTTCTCCTTATTTTATCGGTCTTTACAATGGTTATTACATCAATGACAGGAAGTAGTATTTTTGGTACAACAACGATTCTGCTTCTTGGATATACGTATTTTCGGTTTCTGTCAAAAAATGTTACAAAAAGGTTTGAAGAGAATCAAAAATTTATGAATGATTGGCTTCGGTTTCGATTTTGGATCCAAAGTAGAAAAATGCGTTTGAGTATGAGAAAAACCCATAAATATTATAAGTGTAAAGGATGTGGGAAAACTGTCAGAGTGCCAAAGGGAAAAGGAAAAATATGTATTACTTGTCCAGTATGCGGACATGAGTTTGTAAAAAAAACATAAGGGAATATATGGATTTTTTTGAAGGAAAGATAGATTGCTGCTGAAAGGGGGCAACATATTTAGTTATGGAAGAAATACAATTCAATGAAGGGAAAGAGGTGTTTTCAAAAGTTGGCATTGCTTTTTTCCTGTTGCTTATATTAACAGAGATTATGGGGCCGCTTTTTTATGTAGTGATGGAGAAAAGTGGAATTCAAGAGATATTAGGAAAATATCATTTGGATTTATTTCTGACACAGATGCCCATGTATTTGGTTGCAGTGCCTATTTGTATTTTCGTCTTAAAAGGGCTGCCGCCTGACGGAAAACCAGAAGAACATTCATGGAAAATGAGTAGATTATTTGCCTGCTTTTGCATTTGTGTTGGAACAATGTATTTGGGCAATATCATAGGCCAGGTATTGATGACTTTCATAGGTATTCTAAAGGGCGGCAAAGCAGAAAATGTAGTGGAAAATATTGTAATGGATACAAATATATGGGGAATTTTACTGATTGTTGTTGTTATTGGCCCAATGATAGAGGAATACTTGTGTAGGAAAGTACTCCTTGATCGGATTAACCAATATGGTCAAGGGATTTCTGTTTTTGTTTCTGGACTCATATTTGGTTTGATTCATGGGAACTTTTATCAGTTTTTTTATGCTTTTGGACTAGGTACAATTTTTGCCTATATTTACGTAAAAACTGGAAAGTGGAAGTACCCTGCTATTTTCCACATAATGATTAATTTTATGGGTTCTGTTATTCCTTTATTCTTTATTAGGAGACTGGAAGGAATTCTTTCCAATGATATGTCAGAGAGTTTAGGAGATGTAATCCTAAGTCTTCTTTTATTACTTCCCTATGCAGTGATCTTACTTGGGCTTGTCATTACAGGCATTGTCTTCTTTTTTTGTTTTCGAAAAGAAATTGTTTTTTCTAAAGGAAGTATATCTGTCAAAAGGGGAAAACAGTTTCAAATGATTTTCGTAAATGTGGGAATGCTTTTGCTTTTAGTTACCTGTGGAATTTTGTTTGGAATTTCTATAATAATTTCATAAAAAGAGTAGGATTTTTAATAAAGTATGGGTATTTATGGAAAAAGTTTACATGCTTTTCGTACATTTTTCCTTTCAAGTCACAAATAGGTAGAGAAAAGTGTAAAAAATCAATTTATAATGGGTAATATTGGAATTGTAATTTGAGGACGTTTACCCATGGGAATAAAATATGAAGAAGTACTACAGAGAATAAAAGAAGAAAGAAATCGTTTTGGATGGTCTCAGGAGACAATAAGTCAAAAGTTGAAAATGACCCAAAGTCATTACAGTAAAACAGAGTCAGGAAAGAAGAGGTTTTCTTATCAAGAGCTGAGACTCCTCAATGATATAGGGATTGATCTGGATTATATTTTTACTGGACAGAGGGCTGTAAAAAGGCAAGATTATGATTTATTAGTAAATTGCGGTTCTTATCTCCAAAATATTGTAGAAGTGCTGTACATTGTGGCACAGCCACTATGCAAAAATCTGCCAGTGGGCAGGCGTATGGGATATATGAAGTATATTTTGGCAGAAAGAGGATCTGCAAAAAGCATTTGGAGATTAATAAGGGAATATTCTGGTTATACACAGAGGGAAATGGCTGTTCTTTTGGGAATAGACATTAAAAAATACAGGCGTTTAGAGAAAAAAGAAGTACAACCAGACAGTGAAATTATTTTAGCCTTGTATAATCAGTTTCATATTTCACCTCTCATGCTTCTTGGAAATTGTGCAGGTTTGTCCAGGGAAATATGTGAAATATTGGACTCTCTAGAGGAAAAGACAAGGGGTGAAATGTTGCGTTTCCTCCAATATGTATATCATTTGCTTCGGAAACAGGAGGATACAAAGTAAAAGGACTGGTGAAGGGCAGCAAGAACATGCTAAAAAGCGCTGTATTTTACAGAACATGCAGATTCTTTTGTTGCTATTCCTAAAGCAATGGGATACAATAGGAAAAGAAAAGTAATATGGCCATAAACGGAAAATAAAGAAGTTTGTGTCAGTGCGGCATACGCAAACTTCTTAAACTGTGTATGGATTTTTAAAGATTGCTGCACAGAAATGAGGAAATCTATGAAATTTTGTGACATGCCCTATGAACGGGTTAATTTGGAAGAGACAGAGAGAAAATTTAAGACGATTATGGATGATTTTAAAGCAGCCAAAAGTGGGGAAGAACAGTTTCAAGTGCATGAGAGATTTTATGCATTGACCGATCAGGTAGAAACAATGATGACTGTTGCAAAAATCCGCCATGACATTGATACAACCGATGATTTTTATAGTAAAGAGCAAGATTACTATGATGAAATATCTCCAAAGTACAATAATTATGTCATTGAGTATGTAAAGCTTGTCTATGCCTCTCCATTTCGAAAAGAACTGGAAGAGAAAATTGGTTCTGTTGCATTTAAAAATATGGATCTAGATCTGAAAGCTTTTGATGAAAAGCTGATTCCTCTTATGCAAGAAGAAAATGCTCTTACGAGCCGCTACGATAAATTGATAGCAGGGGCAAAAATTCAGTGGGAGAAAGAGACCTTGAATCTTTCTCTCATGACTCCTTATACAAAAAGCAATGATCGGGATGTGCGCAAAAGGGCATGGAAGAAAGTAGATGAATTTTTTGAGGAAAAGGGGAAAGAGCTGGACGAAATCTATGACAAGTTAGTAAAAAACCGGACAAAACAGGCCAGGGAGCTAGGATATGAAAATTATCTTCAACTAGGATATTATAGAATGAAACGAAATTGCTATGACAAAGAAATGGTGGAGAATTATCGGAACCAAATAAAAAAATACTTTGTCCCTTTTGTAGAAAAGCTCCATGAAAAGAGAAGAGAGCGTTTAGGTTTGGAACAATTAAATTATATTGATGAGGGTATTTATTTCTTGCAAGGAAACCCAAAACCAATAGGAAGTCCTGAGGAAATTATGGAAGCAGGACAAGAAATGTACAGGGAACTTTCTCCTGAAACGAGAGAATTTTTTGATTTCATGATGGAGAATCAATTGTTTGATGTATTAGGAAGGAAAAGTAAAAAGGCAGGGGGGTATATGACCTATCTTCCCCTATACCATTCCCCTTTTATATTTGCTAATTTTAATGGGACAAGCGGGGATGTGGATGTCATTACCCACGAATGCGGACACGCATTTCAAGGTTATTTATCAGGCAAGGATCCAATCAAAGAGCACAGGGATATTACAATGGAAACAGCAGAAATCCATTCGATGTCCATGGAATTTTTTACAGAAAAGTGGATGGAGAAGTTTTTTGGAGATAGGGCAAAGGATTACAGGGAAATGCATTTAGAAGATGCAGCTGCCTTCATTCCCTACGGATGTATGGTAGATGAGTTTCAGCATTTCGTATATGAGAACCCAGAATGGACTCCTGAAATGAGAAATGAGAAATGGAAAGAATTAGAAAAAGTATATAAACCTCATTTAGATTACACAGGAAGCAGCCGCTTTGCGTCAGGGGGATTTTGGCAAAAGCAGCTCCATATTTATGATTATCCTCTGTATTATATTGATTATTGTCTGGCACAAACTTGTGCTTTACAGTATAAGGCTAAGATGGACAAAGATTTTCAGGGAGCCTGGAAAAGCTATTTGAAGTTATGTAAACTCTCAGCGAGTGACTTTTTTACTTCACTGTTAAAAGAGGTAGGACTTCGAAGCCCGTTTGAAGAAGGCTGCGTTCAGGAAATTGTAGAAGGACTTACAAAATAGCAAACTCTTATGAGGAAGGATGCAAAGATAGGCATTCTTCCTCTGTTTTTTGCAATGAAACAGGGGTATAGAATCAAAGATAGGCAGTGATTCTCATTGATTATAAATAAATTGCATAGAAAAGAGGCAAAGAGACTTTTTATATTTGTATAAATTATTCATTGAATTTGTTAAGATAAAGTGATAAAACAGTAATAGAACAAATGAAGGACTTTTGTTCAATAAATAAGGAGGAAAGAGGAGGAAGGAAAGTGAATGGAATATTTATGATGGCCATTGCCATTGCTGTTTTAGGGGGAGCTTATTTAATTTATGGAAGATATTTAGCAAAAAAGTGGGGAATTGATACGGAGGCAAAAACGCCGGCATACGAGCTGGAAGATGGGGTGGATTATGTTCCCGCTGATACAAACGTAGTGTTTGGACACCAGTTTGCCTCAATTGCCGGGGCAGGACCTATTAATGGTCCCATTCAAGCGGCAATGTTTGGATGGCTTCCTGTACTTTTATGGATTTTAATTGGAGGAGTTTTTTTTGGAGCTGTCCAGGATTTTGCCGCTATGTATGCATCTGTGAAAAATAAAGGGCGTACTATTGGATATATTATTGAAGAATACATAGGTAAGCTGGGTAAGAAGCTTTTTCTATTGTTTTGCTGGCTGTTTTGTATTCTCGTTGTGGCAGCTTTTGCTGATGTTGTAGCTGGTACATTCAATGGCTTTGCCCTAGATGGAACAGGAACAACTATAAAAGCAAATGGTTCTGTAGCTGCTACATCTATGATTTTTATTATAGAGGCTGTTGTTCTTGGAATGATTTTAAAGTTTGGCAGGCTCCATAAGTGGATAAATACAGCCATTGCTCTTATAATGCTTGTAGCTGCTGTCGCCCTGGGGCTGAACTTTCCTTTGTATATTGAAAGGAATGTATGGCATATTGTAATCTTTTTCTATGTATTCGTTGCCTGCATTGCCCCTGTATGGGCTCTTTTGCAGCCAAGAGATTACTTAAACAGCTATCTCCTTGTCTTTATGATCGTTGGGGCTGTTGTTGGTGTATTTGTAGCAAATCCTCAATGCAATTTAGATGCCTTTGTAGGATTTCATGTAAATGGACAATATATGTTTCCCATTCTTTTTGTCACCATTGCCTGTGGGGCTGTTTCTGGATTTCATTCTCTTGTCTCATCGGGAACAGCTTCTAAACAAATTAAAAATGAAAAAAGTATGCTCCCTATTTCCTTTGGAGCTATGTTAATGGAAAGTATGCTGGCTATTATAGCTTTAATTGCTGTAGCTTCTTTTGCAAACGGAGAAGCTGCTGCCCAAGGCCTTACGACTCAGCCTCAAATTTTTGCAGGAGCCATTGCCAATTTCCTGACAGTTTTAGGATTGCCCCATGAACTTGTATTTACATTAATTAATTTATCTGTGTCAGCCTTTGCCCTGACTTCTTTAGATTCTGTTGCCAGAGTGGGAAGACTTTCTTTTCAGGAACTTTTCTCAGAGGATGGTGTGGAAGAAACAAAAAGGAGTTTCTTTGTACAAATGATGACAAATAAATATGTTGCTACCATATTGACCTTGGTTCTTGCCTATCTTCTTGCAAAAGTAGGCTATGGAGAAATTTGGCCTCTGTTTGGCTCAGCGAACCAGTTGCTGTCTGTGCTGGCCCTCATTGCCTGCTCCGTTTTTTTAAAAAGGACAAAACGCCAGGGAGCCATGCTCTGGATTCCTATGGCATTTATGATGGCAGTCACATTTACAGCCCTTGGAATGACTATTTTTCAGTTAGGCAAGGAGTTTTTTACAACGGGATTAAGCTTAGGAAATACTCTCCAGCTTGTGTTTGCTATTCTTCTCCTTACCCTTGGAGTGCTTGTAGCTGTACAGGGTATTCAGAAGCTAACAGAGAAGCCAGAAGAAGAGAGAGAAGCAGGGGCAGTTGGAGGACAGTATTCCTAGTGTTTTTCCTGGGGGTAAGCGTTGGGATGTCCCATATTTTACATGAATGATTTTATAAAAGTATGTGGAGTTAGAGAGACAAAATATCCCAATGATAGAAGAGATGCTCCTTCTTCTAGATGGATAGATAGTACAGAAATATTGAAAAAGAAACTTGGCTTTTGCAGCCGGGTTTCTTTTATAATATAGGAAAATAAGGGCTCTCCTTGTTTCTTCATATCATAGAGGTTTTGGAGAAAAGTGAAGTTCAGGAGCTGTTATGGTGATTAAAAGGAGTTTGGATGGACATATCAAAGATATCTAGCTCCAAAAGGCAGAAGATGACATAGTATATTTCTGATAATTTCAAAAAATACTATTGCTGCTCATGCTGTTTTACTCTTTTTGTACAACAAACCACCAATGGGAACAAATTCCTGTTATGAAAATATCAAGGAAATCCCACTAAATGATATGTCCCATTCTCCTTGCTTTGCAGATGAACAGAAGAGATTACAAATGGACATTTCTATTCCTACTGCCTATTTGATAAAACACCTGGTCATTTGTATGTTTTGCTATAAATCCCATGAGTAAATTGTAACTGTAATGAGATTATCGTCTGCGATTAGCTGTTCGTCATAACGATCCATATTTTCTACACGATATATAGAATCTGTCTTAAAACCAGGAGCACATGAAAGAATGGCTTTTTTTGTGATTAAGGATTTCGTTTATGAAAAACTCTCTATTCAATGGCAGTAGAAAGTGATACAATAGGATTTACATTACAAAACTTAATAAAAATAACATATATTTTGCAGCAAAAAGGAATGATTTTATAAGATGGTTAGAAAGGAAAGGGAAAACATGGAAAAGAAAATTCCTTATAAAATTTATCTTGAGGAACAGGAAATGCCAAAACAGTGGTATAATGTGCGGGCCGATATGAAAAAAAAACCAGAACCCATATTAAATCCAGGAACCTTACAGCCTATAACATATGAGGAATTGTCTGGCATTTTTTGTGAAGAGCTGGCCAGACAGGAACTGGATGATAAAACTAGATACTTTGACATTCCAGAAGAGATTCGGAATTTTTATAAGATGTATCGGCCTTCTCCTTTGGTGAGAGCATACTGCTTAGAGGAGAAATTAGACACTCCAGCTCATATTTATTATAAATTTGAAGGAAATAATACTTCTGGAAGCCATAAGCTTAATTCAGCTATAGCCCAAGTTTATTATGGAAAAAAACAAGGTTTAAAAGGAGTGACAACAGAGACAGGGGCTGGTCAGTGGGGAACAGCCCTGTCCATGGCTTGTTCTTATTTTGATCTGGACTGCCAGGTGTTTATGGTGAAGTGCTCTTATGAACAAAAACCCTTTCGAAGGGAGGTAATGCGCACATACGGGGCTAAAGTAACTGCCTCCCCTTCTATGGAAACAAAGGTAGGACGTAAAATGAATGAAGAGTTTCCTGGAACGACAGGAAGTCTTGGATGTGCCATTTCAGAAGCGGTGGAAGCAGCTCTAAGCCAGGAGGGATATCGTTATGTTTTAGGTTCTGTTCTTGCCCAAGTGCTTCTTCATCAGTCGATTATTGGTTTAGAAACAAAGGCTGCCTTAGATAAGTATGGAATTCGTCCTCATATGATGATTGGGTGTGCAGGAGGGGGATCTAACCTTGGAGGCTTCATTGCTCCTTTTGCTGGAGAGATGCTAAGAGGAGAGGCGGACTATGAACTCATAGCAGTTGAGCCTGCTTCTTGTCCCAGTTTAACAAGAGGGATTTACGCCTACGATTTTTGTGACACAGGAAAAGTATGTCCTCTGGCAAAAATGTATACATTGGGCAGCAGCTTTATTCCGTCAGCCAATCATGCAGGAGGACTTCGCTACCATGGTATGAGTTCCACTGTTTCTGAACTGTATGCTCAAGGGCTCATAAAAGCAAGAAGCGCAGAACAGACAGAAGTATTTAAAGCAGCGGAAACATTTGCAAGAATAGAAGGAATACTTCCGGCTCCTGAGAGTAGTCATGCTATTAAGGCAGCCATAGATGAGGCTATGAAGTGTAAGGAGACGGGAGAAGAGAAAAACATTATTTTTTGTTTAACAGGAACAGGGTATTTTGACTTAACAGCTTATCAAAAATATAATGATGGAGAAATGGAAGATTATATTCCGACAGATGAACAATTGAAACAATCTATCAGTGGGCTTCCTAAAGTGGAGATAGAGAGATAAAGCTGTATCTTCTTCCTTAACAGAAAAGTTGCGAAAAATAGAAAAGGGGTAGTTTACTTTAGAAAAAAGGAGGGAGGAACTTTATTGAATTTAGAACAATTTTTTTCCCAAATTCCCAAGGCAGCTTTAGGATTTTCAGGAGGGGTGGACTCCGCATATTTGCTCTATGCTGCTGTCCAATATGGGGCGGAGGTTTGTCCCTATTATGTAAAAACAGCTTTTCAGCCCCAGTTTGAGTATAAGGATGCAAAAACATTTGCACAAAGCTTGGGCATGGATTTAAAAGTTATTGAATTTGATATATTAGGGGAGAGAACAGTTGCATCCAACCAAGAAAACCGATGTTATTTTTGCAAAAAAGCCTTATTTACTTTGTTAAAGAGGCAGGCTTTCGAAGACGGCTATTCTGTTATTTTAGACGGGACAAACGCCTCAGATGATCCGTTGGATCGCCCTGGGATGAAAGCTCTGGAAGAGTTATCTGTCCGTTCCCCTCTTCAAGAATGTGGACTATCGAAGGAAGAAATACGAAGATTATCTAAAAAAGAAGGTCTATTTACATGGAATAAGCCAGCATATGCCTGTCTGGCCACCCGTATCCCTACAGGAAAAGAAATTACAAAAGAGTTGCTGGAACGAATAGAACAGGCAGAGTCTGTTCTCTTTTCACTGGGCTTTTTGGACTTTCGAGTTCGGGAGTTTCATGGGGCTGCAAAGATTCAGCTGCCAAAAGAGCAATTCCTGTCTGCTATTGAAAAAAGGGAAGAGATTTTGGAAAGGCTGAGTCCTTATTTTCAATCGGTATTATTAGATATGAAGGAGAGATAAAACTTAACTATGTATTTTCGTAATACAATACCCAGGGCAGAAAATGGGGAAGAAAGGGGTCTTTTAACATGGAGCAAAAAGCATTGAGAAAGCTGCTGGAAAAAGTTTCCCAGGGAGATTTGACAGTAGATGAGGCTATGCTAGGAATAAAAAGTATGCCCTTTGAGGATTTGGGATTTGCCAAGTTGGATTATCACAGGGGAGTTCGTCAGGGAGTTTCTGAAGTGATTTATGGAGATGGAAAAACCCCAGAGCAAATTGTAGAAATTGCAGAACATATGTTGAACAAGGGACAGGAAACTGTGTTAATTACTAGGCTGGACAAGGAAGGTGCAAGTCTGGTGTCAGAAACTCTTCCCTTTATGTATTGTGACATAGGGAAGGTAGGTATTGTGGGAAAAATGCCTGAGAAAAGGACTAAGGAGGCAATTGTTATAGCAACAGGAGGGACAAGCGATATGCCAGTGGCTGAAGAGGCGGCCCTAACAGCAGAGGCTTTGGGAAACAAGGTACTACGTCTTTATGATGTAGGAGTTGCAGGAATTCACCGTCTGTTTGCCCATATGGAGCAAATAATGACTGCCAAGGTGATTATTGCCATTGCAGGAATGGAAGGGGCGCTGGCAAGTGTTATTGGCGGTCTGGCAGACTGTCCAGTCATTGCTGTCCCTACAAGCATAGGATATGGGGCTTCCTTTGGAGGTATAGCTCCTTTGCTTTCTATGTTAAATTCTTGTGCCAGCGGGGTTAGCGTAGTAAATATTGACAATGGTTTTGGAGCTGGTTATTTGGCAAGTATGATTAACCATATAGGAGAAAAATAGGAGTTGATGTTATATGAACACATTATATTTAGAATGTAATATGGGAGCAGCAGGAGATATGCTCATGGGGGCTTTATTAGAGCTTCATCCAAAGCCAGAGGATTTTCTTAAGAAGATGAACAGTCTGCCCTTTCAGGGTGTTTCTTTATCTGCCCATAAGACAGAAAAACAGGGCATTTTAGGAAGCCAAATGCATGTAACCATAAAGGGAAGAGGGGAGAAGGTTTATGACAAGCGCCAGGAACATAGTGTTGAGGAGCATAGCCATGGGCATGTACACTGTCATACTCACGCAACATTACATGAAATCGTGGAGTTCATAAATGCTCTTCCTTTGCCTAAAAAGGTAGTGGAAGATGCAAAGAATGTGTATAATCTCCTTGCAAAAGGAGAAAGTTATGTCCATGGGAAGCCTGTAGCCCAGATCCACTTTCATGAAGTTGGAATGATGGATGCCATTGTAGATATTGTAGGAGTATGCCTCCTTATTTATGAGCTTGCCCCGGCAAAGATTATGGCATCTCCTATATGTACTGGGTATGGAAAGGTAAGATGCGCCCATGGAATATTACCTGTTCCTGCTCCTGCCACTGCCTACTTGCTAAGGGACATTCCCTGTTATGGAGGTGATGTGGAAGGAGAACTTTGTACTCCTACTGGGGCTGCACTTTTAAAATATTTTGTTCAGGACTTTTCCACAATGCCTCTCATGAAAATGGAGAAAATAGGGTATGGTATGGGGACGAAAGACTTTGAAGAGATGAACTGCATAAGAGCAATTTTGGGGGAAACCCATTTTAAAACAGGACAAGTCGCCCAGCTGTGCTGTAATTTAGACGATATGAGCCCAGAGGCGTTGGCCTTTGCCCAAGAAGAGCTTTTTCAAAATGGCGCTCTTGATGTATTTATAACGCCTGTCCAAATGAAGAAAAATAGAAGTGGAGTTCTTCTCACCTGTTTGTGTTCTCTAGACAAGAGGGAGGAGATGGTTAAGCTTTTGTTTCGCCATACATCTACTCTAGGAGTTCGAGAGACCATCTGGGATCGATATATGCTGGAGAGGGAAACAAAGTTGGCAAATACCCCTTACGGTCCCATTCATGTGAAGAAAGCATGGGGATGGGGCGTTCAAAAAGTAAAAGGGGAGTTTGAAGACGTGGCAAAGGCTGCCAGAGAACATCATGTAACCATAGACCAAGTACTGGAAGCGCTAGAGTGATTAAAAAAGGGGAATAGGGACAGAATCTTTGTCATGACCTGTCATGATACTCCTCCTCCTAATATCCTAATTTAAAAAACCTGTTCCAAAACAAGAAACAGGTTTCCACTCTTTTTATGTATAGTGATGATGTAGATGTCATACTTTCTGTGAATATAAAAGAGAATGGATTATATAAATAGTCCATTTTCATGACGGTTAGTATAGTTTTGCTCTAACATAGCCACATGGGAAAGAAAGGCTTCATCATCAAAATATTTGGCCTTGGAGGGACATTTTTGAATACATGCCTGACATTTAATGCATATGCCGGGAACGGAGGCGGGATCTTCTTTACTAATGGAACCCATTGGACAGGCAGCCACACATACTCCACAATGAGTGCAAACATCCAGTTTTGTTTGGGGCTTTGCTTTTAAAAAAGAAACAGGTTTTCCATCAGTGCCTAGAGGGGTGTAGTAATGAGTAAGAATATTTTCTCCAGGTACTTGGACAGGCTGAGGGATTTCTTCTAAATCCAAAGCCTTTTTTGCTGCCAAGCGGGCAAAGGATCGTAAAGATTCCCAATCCTGTTCGTCTGGACGATTTGGGGAAATTTTATCAGAAAAAGCATGACTTGTGGATACAGCAGCTCCTGCAATTGTGTGAAACCCGTTATTTTCCAATTCGTTGCGCAATTCAATAAGCCCATTGTCAAAGCTTCGGTTTCCAAAGGTTACAACAGGTAAGGCTAAGGCCCCATGACCAGTAAATCCATTTTGTACATAGCTTAATAATTTGTTTGGGATACGTCCTGCATAAACAGGCGTTCCAAATACAACAAAATCTGTTTTCTTATATTCCTTTATACCCTGTCTGTTTTGAGGAGGTGTGAAATTAAACGGCTCCATTGGCTTGCCTAAATAGGCAGAAATTTCTTTTGCAATGCCTAAAACAGTTTCTTTTGTTTTTCCCACAGGGCTAAAAAAAACTCCTATCACTTTTTCTATTTTCATGCCAATACCCCTATTCCTTTCTTGAACTACTTACCATTGTACCTTATTATTTTTCAGTATAACATAGGGAATAGCAAGTAGCAAGGCAATCTAATAGGCTTGAAATTTATCTATAACATAAGAAAATATCACTAGTTTATGTTTTCTTTCATATCATTCAAAATCCATTAAAAAATAGTAGTTTATGAAAAATACATGGAGGAATTTTGAAAATTTGAAAGGGTTTGTATTAACTATTAAATCATGTTATAATCGACTCAGAAAAAAGGATGAAAAGGGGCGGTAAATTGTGGTAGGCAAGACGAAAAATTTTCTTTTATTTAGTTTTACTTGTCTCATTGCTGTATGTATTGCTGTCTTTACTTGGATTACGATTACTATGGGAAAGGTAAGCGAGGCGTCTATTAGCGATATTGGTATGATTTATATGTCTGAGATGAGTAAGCAGATGCAGCAGAAATTTTCTGCAATCATTGAGCTGCGCTTGTCCCAAGTAAGAGGCATTGTGGGGAGGACAAATCCAGATACCTCTTTGTACGGAGAGGATATGCTTGGTGAGCTGGCCCTTAGCGCCAGTATCCGGGGTTTTACTTATTTAGGCTTGTATACAGAAGAGGGAGAATGTGAGGTTGTTTATGGTAAACCAGTAGTCCTTTGGGATAGTAGTGAATTTCTCAAAGATTTATCTCATGAGAAAAGCAAGGTGACTAGTGGATATAATGAGGACGGAGAACGTCTTTTAATATTGGGGATTAAAGCTGGTTATAAAATGGAGGGGGGAAGAGAAAGCTCTGGACTTGTGGCAGGGCTGCCTATGTCCTATCTCCAGACTGCCCTTACTCTGGATGGTGAAGATTCCCTTGTGTATTCCCATGTAATCCATAAAAATGGCGATTATGTAATTAGAACGGGAGACGCTTACAGGGACAGTTATTTTGAGCGCATGAAAAAAATTTATCAGGAACATAAAGGAAAAACGCCAGAGGATTATGTGAATGAATTTAAAAAGGCCATTGCCGCCAATGAGGATTATTCAACATTGGCAATGGTAGACGGAGTACATCGGCATATATACTCTTCTCCTCTTTCCCATTCTGACTGGTATTTAGTATGTGTAATGCCCTATGGAATGCTAGATGACGCTATTCACGAGTTAGGAAATCAGAGAGTATTTATTATTATCAGCGCCTTTTCCGTAGTTTTACTGACCATTTTAATTATTTTCCGGTTATATTACCGTATAACTCAACAGCAACTAAGGAGTCTGGATGAGGCAAAAGAGGAAGCTGTGAGAGCCAATCAGGCAAAAAGTGAATTTCTCTCAAATATGAGTCATGATATCCGCACACCTATGAATGGAATTGTAGGAATGACAGCCATTGCTTTGGCCAATATCCAAGATACTATCAGGGTAGAGGATTGTCTTTCTAAAATTACTTTATCCAGTAAACATTTGCTAGGATTAATAAATGACGTCTTGGATATGTCAAAGATTGAGAGCGGGAAACTTTTCTTAAATGTCCACCAAATTTCTCTTCAGGAGACAATGGAGAGTATTGTTAATATTGTACAGTCTCAAGTGGAGGCAAAACACCAGCATTTTGATATATTTATTGAAAATATTGAGACGGAGAATGTGTACTGTGATAGTGTGCGTCTTAACCAAATATTAATTAATTTATTATCCAATGCAGTAAAATTTACTCCAGAAGGGGGGAAGATTCATACATATCTTCGCCAGGAAAAATCACCTAAGGGAGAAAATTATGTACGGTGTCATTTTATTGTAAAGGACAGCGGGGTAGGAATGACATCTGAGTTTCAGAATAAAATTTTTGAGACTTTTACAAGGGAAAAAACTTTAGAGGTAGAGAGAACAGAGGGAACAGGCTTGGGAATGGCTATTACAAAATGTATTGTCGATGCCATGGATGGAGACATTGCTTTACAAAGTGCGCTAGGTGAAGGAAGTGAATTTCACATAACCCTTGATTTGGAGAAAGCATTTGTGAAGGAAGAGGATATGGTTCTTCCCCCTTGGAAAGTTCTTGTTGTAGATAACAATAAAGATTTATGCATTAGTGCTGTTTCTTCTCTTAAGCAAATTGGATTGAATGCAGAGTGGGCCATAGACGGAAAAACAGCAGTAGAGCTTGTGAAAAAACATCACGAAGAACATAAAGATTACCAAATGGTTCTCTTAGACTGGAAGATGCCAGGGATGAATGGGGTGGAGACAATGGGTGAGATTAGAAGGCACCTGGGGGATGAGGTGCCCATTCTTATTATTTCCGCTTATGACTGGAGCGAAATAGAGGAAGAGGCTTTAAAAGCAGGAGCTCATGGATTTATTTCAAAACCATTGTTTAAATCTAATTTATATTATAGTCTCAGCCATTTTATGATGGAGGAATCTTCAAAAAAGGAGAAAGAAGAAAAAAATAGAAAAAAATGGGTTGGCAAACGTATTCTTCTTGCAGAGGATAACGATTTAAATTGGGAAATTGCAGAGGATATTCTCTCAGATGCAGGGTTTGAACTGGAGCGGGCAGAGAATGGACAAATATGTCTTGACAAATTTCAGCAGTCAGAGGAAGGATTTTATGATGCCATATTAATGGATATTCGAATGCCTGTGATGAACGGCTATGATGCAGCCAAAGGGATTCGTTCTTTGGAACGGGAAGATAGCCAATTGCCGATTATTGCTATGACAGCAGATGCATTTTCTGAGGATATAGAGCATTGTCTGGCATGTGGAATGAACGAGCATGTAGCAAAGCCTATTGATATTAACCGGCTCATTGAATTGTTAAATAAATATATAGGATAGTAGGGGAAATAAGAGGAATCGGAAAGGAGGATGTATGAGTCTTAGAGAGAATAATAATGGTAAAAAGAAAATTTTAATTGTGGATGATTCAGAGATAAACCGTTCTCTTTTGTCAGACATGTTATCCGATGAATTTGATATACTGGAAGCAGAAAATGGTATGGAGGCTGCAGCAATTCTCCATGTCAGAGAGCACGAAATAGCGTTAATGCTCTTAGATATTGTAATGCCTGTAATGGATGGATTTGAAATGCTGGCAGTAATGAAAGAAAACGGATGGATTAAAAGTACCCCAGTCATTATGATCTCTGCGGAAACTGTGCCTGCCTATGTAGATAGGGCTTATGATCTAGGAGTTCTGGACTATATTAGCAGACCCTTTGATGAGAGGACAGTGCGAAGGAGGGTAGTGAGCACCATTATGCTCGCCGCTAAACAGAAAGAACTGTCTTATATGGTGGCTGATCAAATTTATGAGAAGGAAAAAGACAATAGGATGATGATCGAAATTCTGTCCAATCTCGTAGAATTTCGTAACGGGGAGAGCGGGCTTCATGTACTACACATTCGCATTCTAACAGAGCTTCTCTTAAAAAGTCTCATGGAAAAAACAGATAAGTACAAGATTTCCAAAAAGGAGATTCCCCTTATTTGCAATGCTTCTGCCCTCCATGATATTGGAAAGATCGCAGTGCCTATGGAGATTCTCAATAAGCCAGGGCGCCTTACGAAAGAGGAATTTGAAATAATGAAAACTCATTCGGCAGAAGGTGCAAGAATTTTAGGATGTATTCCCATGAGAGAGAAAGAGCCTCTTATTCAAACAGGATATCAAATATGCAGGTGGCACCATGAAAGATATGACGGAAAAGGGTATCCAGATGGATTAAAAGGTGAAGAAATTCCAATTGCAGCCCAGGTGGTGGCATTGGCAGATGTATATGACGCCTTGACAAGTAAGCGGGTATACAAAGAGGCCTACTCCCATGAAAAGGCAATGCAAATGATTTTGGATGGGGAGAGTGGGATCTTTAACCCCTTGCTTCTTGAGTGTCTAAAGGATCTGTCCCCAATATTGAAAGAGGAGTGGGATTCTGTTCCTACTGGAGATAATCCCCGAAAAGAGATAATGAGTATTGTAGAGCATATGATGGAAAAGGAAGAGCTTGGGGCATCAGAGAGAACATTGCAGCTTTTAGAGCATGAGCGTATGAAATATCAATTTCTTGCGGATCTTTCTTCAGAGGTTCTTTTTGAATATAGAGCAATGCCAGAAATGCTTTTATTATCTGAGTGGGGAGCTGAATATTTGAATATGCCAGTGACTATTTTAAACCCAAGGGAAGAGGCTTTTGGAAATCAGGTTTTTTCAAGGAAAGATTTTTCACATTTACTTGATGGATTAAAAGCTGCAACCATGGAGAATCCAGTCATAGAGGAAAACTATTTACTGAATATCAATGGTTCTCTTCGATGGAGCAAAGTGATCACCCGCTCTATTTGGAGCGAAGGAGAGCCTCCTAAGTATGAGGGGGCTATTGGAAAAATTGTAGATATTCATGATCATATTGTAAAGGTGAATGAGCTGGAACTTATGGCGGCCCAAGATTCTCTTACAGGTTTGTTAAATCATGCTGCGGCAAAAGAAAAAATTTCTTCCATATTGTCCAAGGACAAAGAAGGAAAATATATGTTGATAATGGTTGATTTAGACCATTTTAAGGAGGCAAATGACCGATTCGGTCATTTATTTGGAGATGAAGTGCTGCGTTATGCTGCTGATAAAATCCGAGCCTGTACACGGAGCACAGATATTATTTCCAGAGTAGGGGGAGATGAATTCCTTGTTTTTATGGAATATCAGGAGGAAGTGAAAGCCCAGGTAGAAAGAATTTTCTATCAATTGTCAGGAAGATATAAAGAATTTGTACTAAGTGTTAGTATGGGAATCGTTTGTATAAAAGGCTGGGATAAGGATTACAAGTCCCTTTTTCAGTTGGCAGATAAAGCGATGTACAATGCGAAATCCAAAGGAAGGGGGAGGTATTGTTTTTACGAAAAGTAGTTGAAAATGATAGAATAAAATCTAGAAAAGAGGGAATAAAAATTGACGGTCAAGGAATGTTATGAGGAGATGGAAGGAGATTTTGAAGATGTAGCCAGCCGCCTGAGAACCAATGAGCGTATAAAAAAGTTTTTAGTGAAAGTATTAAATGATAAGAGCTTTGACTTGCTTTGTAAATCAGTAGAAGAAGAGAACTGGGAAGAGGCCTTTCGGGCAGCTCATACACTAAAAGGAGTTTGCCAAAATCTTTCCATTACGAAACTTTATAAGTCTGCCAGCCTTCTGTCAGACAGTCTGAGAGAGGGGAAAAGGGATAATCAGGAGATAATTCCTATGTTAAAACAGGTGGAGAAAGATTATGAACATGTAACAAATTGTATAAAGATGTTAGAAAAGGAGAATGGATAATGTTAAAAACAGGAATTACAGGAAAACAAATCATAACAGTTACCCAAGAGATGACAGCAGAAAAGCTAGGAAGTGGAAAACTGCCTGTCTATGCAACCCCCAATATGATTACCCTTATAGAAAACACTGCCAGCGAAAGTGTGGAGGAATATTTAGAAGAGGGGCAAGGAACTGTAGGAACTTTAGTGAATGTAAAACATCTGGCCGCTACTCCCATAGGCATGTCGGTGACATGTGAGACAAAAGTAACCCAGGTAGACAGAAAACGTCTTGTATTTGAAACCAAGGTGTATGACGAGTCGGAGCTCATTGGAGAAGGAATACATGAACGATTTATTATTGACAAGGAAAAATTTATGAAAAAGGCAGAAGGTAAG
This sequence comes from uncultured bacterium, assembly GCA_947567075.1. Lineage (GTDB taxonomy): Bacteria > Bacillota > Clostridia > Lachnospirales > Lachnospiraceae > MGBC165282. The sequence goes on along the minus strand of CANOLZ010000022.1, from coordinate 5,029 downwards.
AAATAAGCTTCTACCTTTTTCCATCTTACTGGGAAGGGGAAATCAGCCCTTCCTTTTCATAAAGTACAAGGCTGGAAATAAAAAGAGTATTCCTATAGGAAGACATATCCAGGAGCTTTTTACAAATCCAGCAATAATATAAGTAAGAAAACTGACCGACGCAACGACAAGCACATAAGGAATCTGGGTTGTTACATGATTGACATGGTTGCACTGGGCCCCGGCGGAGGCCATGATAGTCGTATCAGAAATAGGAGAGCAGTGATCCCCGCACACTGCTCCAGCCATACATGCAGAGATGGAGATAATCATAAGCTGGGGATTGGAAACGGAAAAGACATCGACGACAATAGGAATGAGAATTCCAAATGTTCCCCATGAGGTTCCAGTGGAAAAGGCAAGAAAACAGGCTACAAGGAAAATAATAGAAGGCAAAAAATTCATTAGTGAGCCAGCATTTTCCTTCATGGCGCCAGCAACAAATTCAGCAGCCCCAAGACTGTCTGTCATGGATTTTAAAGTCCAGGCAAAGGTTAGGATTAAAATGGCAGGGACCATGGCTTTAAAGCCTTCAGGAAGACATTCCATACATTGGTGAAAAGTTAATACTTTTCGAAGAAGATAAATAATAATCGTAAAAATAATAGCGCATATACTTCCTAAGGCCAGTCCAACAGATGCATCAGAATTGGAAAAGGCAGTAACGAAGTCGGCTCCCCCAAAAAATCCTCCTGTGTAAATCATGCCAATAACGCAATAAAGAATAAGGCTAAGAATAGGAATCAATAAATCCAATACCCTGCCTTTTGTGCCATTGTTGTCCAAGGCTCTTTCCTTCTCTCCCTCCTCCATAGAAGGAAGCTCTTCCCTCTGGGCCTTTTCCTCATAGGTTTTCATAGGGCCAAAATCAATGTGGAGAAGGACGAGGGCAATCATCATGATAATAGTAAAGATAGCGTAAAAGTTAAAAGGGATCGCTCTTATAAAAATAGAAAAACCATCTTCCCCTTCAACAAATCCAGACACAGCGGCAGCCCAAGATGATATAGGAGCAATAATGCAAACAGGGGCAGCTGTAGAATCAATTAAATAAGCAAGTTTGGCCCTGGATATTTTATGTCCGTCAGTGACAGGCTTCATGACACTTCCCACTGTAAGGCAGTTAAAATAGTCGTCAATAAATATAAGAATTCCTAAAGCAATTGTTGCAAGCTGTGCGCCTGTACGAGTTTTAATTTTCTCCTTTGCATATTTGCCAAAGGCAAAAGAGCCTCCTCCCCGGTTCATGAGACTAACCATAGTCCCTAAAATAACAAGGAAGATTAATATACCTACATTATAGCTATCGGACAATACAGACAGAAAACCATTGTGAAAAATATGTGTGATTGTGCCTTCAAAGGAGAAGCCGGAATAAAAAAGTCCTCCCACTAAAATTCCAATGAACAGAGAGCTATATACTTCTTTCGTTACAAGAGCCAGGCCAATGGCTACAATAGGAGGAATGAGCGCTAAAAAGCTTGCGTACACAGAAGGAATATATTCTGTTTCTATTTCTCCTCCAAAAACAGGGAGGGACAGAAATAAGAAAAAAATAAGGCAAATCCATGCTCCTATAAAGGCTTTTCTAAAATAGTTCATTACTTTTCCCCTTTTCTTTTGTTTCTTTTTATTTTTTACGTTAATGCAATAACGCATTTTTTTTATTGTAACATTAAGTGAGGCAAAAAAGAAGTAGTTTTTTGTAGACATTTGTATTTTATAGATTATAGAAAGGATAAAAAAATGGTTCGAAAAGGAGAAATAGGCGATATTTCAAAAATAGCGGAAATTTTCTGCCAGGATATTAAAGAAACTTACAAGGGTATTTTGCCAAAGGACTATTTGGATCATATGACAGTAGAAAAGTCAAAGAGTACATGGATGAGTTTTATAGAAAAAAAAGGAAATCTTTGCCTTACATGGGATGAATATGATATTTTGGGATTTGCAGGCGTAAAGGAAGATGAAGAAAGAAAGAGGTGTACAATGCTATCCTCATTATATGTGGCAAAAGATGCACAGGGAAAAGGAATCGGGAAGAGATTAATCGAAGAAGTATTTCGGGAGGCGAGAAGAAGGGAAAGTGAATTTGTGTCAGTTTCTGTAGTAATGGAAAATGAAAGGGCAAAAAATATGTATGAAGGCTTAGGAGCAAAGTATGAAAGGTCCTATATATATTATTTTGGAGTGCATCCTGTACAATGTGGAAGGTATATATGGCGTTTATAAGGGGATATGGATATAAAGGAGCATGGGAAAGATGGAACCTTGAAGAAAGAAAAGGGCATATACTAAGGTAAGGAAGAAAATGAGTGTTGACTAAATAAGTCAACACATGAGAAGCAGAGGAGCAGGGAAATTTGAGTAGTCAAAAAATAGAGAATTTATTAAATTTAGCAACAGAGGCTACAGAGGAAGAGAGGGAGAAATCAGGGGAGCTGGAAGTAGGATTTAACCAGGAAGAGGATACTTGGGAGATAATTGTAAAATATCATGGAGATCTATTACAAGCTTTAGGGGAAGGAATGCAAGCAGAGCTCCTCATGGGAAACTATGCAATACTGACTATTCCAGAAAGTAAATTAAATTTCATTGCCCAGCTCTCAGAAGTAGAATATATTGAAAAGCCAAAAAGACTTTATTTTGCTTTAAATCAGGGAAAAAGAGCTTCCTGCATTCCAGAAGTGCAGGTGGAATCTCCTTATTTAAAAGGAGAGGGTATCCTTGTGGGGATTATTGATTCGGGGGAGCGAGTTATAATAATGTCAAGTTAGTAAGAACCCAACAAAATCAAGGGTTCCCACTGATTTAGTCCTACGAAAAAATGCCAAAGAAATGGTTATTTTGAGTAAGGATGAGCTCATTTTTATCTTCAAAAAAGAATACTTGCATTTATTTAACACAAGGTATATTTGACTATAGGTATGGGGTTTTAATACCCTGAACAACTGAATATTGTAAATTTAGATAGGACTAAATTAGCTTTTGACCAAAGGTTTGATAGTAGCGTGTTGCTGCTCTTTAGGCTGCTAACGCAGTCCTACTTTTTTGCCCGAAAAAGGAGGAAAGATTAGTATGACAAGGCGAGAGTTAAGCCTTATTGGTAAAAGAGAAATTTATCGGAGACTTCGAAAAAAGCTACAAGTACGAAAGGGAGGTGAGAAAGAGGTTACGGTTTTACCGCCACATTACATTGCAACTATGCCGGAAGATGTGCAGGAAGAAATCAGGGAAAAAGTGATTGTTGCACTGACATAGGCAGCAGAAAAAGAAAGCCAAGAAGAAATGGGGTTGTGGCAATGATAGGATTGGGAATTGCAGGAGCAGTCATTTATATTGTCTGCTTGGTATTGGCAAGAGCCACAGGTATGGCATACCGCAGGTTAGAGGAGATATAGAGGCTTTCAGCCGGGAGAGAGACTGGTGGTATGACTGGGAATTAACATAAGAGTAAGAAATGCTCCGAAACCTTTGGATGCCATAACGGTTCAGGAAAAATTGGAAGGAATCGTTGTAGAAGTGAGGGAAAAAGGAAAGAAAGCCTTAAATAAAATATCTGAATTTTTCGGTGTGAAAGAGTCACCTTTGCAATTCAAAATGACAATACAGAATTCTCTTGAGAAAACGGAGCATACCATAGCAAAGATAGACGCATTTGGTGCGGGCATGAGAGAAGCAGAAGGAAAAGCGGCAAATGCAAGGAGAAAATGCGAATAGAGCTATGCTGGAAATGGTTGCAGGGGATTGCTATTGGCGTTTAATCTTGCTCATAAGATGGCATATGTGTACTTAGCCAGTATTGGAAAGAAATGCAGTGAAAAACATCTGTAAAAAGAAGAATTTGATGCAGATGCAATAGCATATCATATTGCATATATACGAGGTGTAGGTTATGCATCAGTAATAGGAGTGTTTCCCAAAGGAGAAAATTTGAATAGTTCTATGCTGATTCATGAGATATTTTATTCACCGCAAGAAATGGCGGACAGTTTGCTGCAGAACTGGAGATGTCAAAGGCATTATCAAAATAGGAAGTATATGCAGAGTAAGGATTATGCTAATGCCCGTGAGACTGATTTTGATATACCTGAGTCTTTAAGAGAAAATTATAACAAGTGTATGCAGAGGCTACAAAATAAGCTATGTAGTATTTTGTGTGTTATTGAAGACTAATTCTTTTTATAAAGTATTCGCCCGATAAGGGTAGTAATACAGATAAAAAGGAAGATGACTGCTTGAAGAAACATATATTTTGCGTTGCCCATAACTGAGAAAATAATTGCAGTTAAAAAGCTGAAAAGTAATGTACAATATGTTTTTAATTTAAAAGCACGATTGTCATGAAAATCAACTTCTCTATCGGGATGATCAACGGGTCCTATGATTAAAATTAGAATGGCACAAAATATATACAATATAAGTGAAGCTATTAATGATACGGTAATGTATTTCACTGCCAGCAGGGTAGAAATCAGTACTAAGATGGAAGCTAAGAAGCAAGAGAAATAGGTCTTTAAATGCAGACCACCACTAAAGGACCGCATTGGGATAAACAACAAAAAGAAAAAGAGACATTCCGGGAGCATGTGAAACAATAATGCAATGAAGATGCTACAGATGGTGCTGATAGAGACTTCTAAAAAGCATTGGAACCCATACTGATAGATATCATAGGAATTTTGTTTGATTATTTCTTTTTTTAATATGTAGTCAGTGAGCTTGCGAGATAAGTATTCCATGTTAGAAATCTCCTTTACATTAAAATCATATTGTAGATTGAGGAAATATAATATTTAAGGGGAAGGTTGAAAATAGGAGCGTATGTGTCATTTTTCCCCAACAGAGGCATAGATTACTACGGATACCCGGAACTCAGCGCCTGTTTCTTCAGCAACCAGCTCTCCATGATAAAAAGATACAGCCTGCTCTACTGATGACAGCCCGATGCCATGATGCAGAACATCTTTTTTTGTGGTGAGATATCTTC